>JALSIF010000123.1 GCA_026981635.1 bacterium
GGGTAAGAAGCGCACTTCTTCGCTGTCCCCTGATGCCCATCGTGGATGAGCGGGTGATTGAGCGGCGCAGGCTGGACAGGGTGCTGGAGGAGCTTTCCCGGGCTGCCGGGGCCGGCCTCGGCATCGTCCAGGTGAGGGCCAAGGGAGCAAGCACCCGGGACTTCCTCCTCTGGAGCCGGGCCATCGCCGAGCTTGGCCGTAAGAAGGGGTTCATGGTGGTGGTAAACGACCGGGTGGACGTGGCGGTGGCTGCCGGGGCAAGTGGCGTCCACCTGGGGCAGGAGGACCTGCCCATGGGGGAGGCCCGCCGCATCGCTGGCCGGGGGATGGTGGTCGGCCTTTCCACCCATAGCCTCAAGGAGGCACGTCAGGCGGAGGAGATGGGGGCCGACTACATCGGCTTTGGGGCGGTCTTTCCCACCGAGAGCAAGGCGGGCACGGTGAGAAACTCGCCGCAGAGCCTGCGGGAGGTGTGCGCGGCGGTCTCCCTTCCGGTGGTGGCCATCGGCGGGGTGAACCTTGCCAACATGGATCAGGTGAGGGAGGCGGGGGCGGCCGGCTTTGCCGCCATCTCCCTCATCCTGGAGGAGGCGATTGACCGGGCGGTGGCGGCGGTAGTAGAGAGGTGGAGGTCTGAGAATGGGGATTCGCCAGCAGAGGAGTGAGGTGTCGGGGGACACCGTGCGCATTGTGCTCAATGGCGAGGAGCGAGACATCCCCAAGGGGACCACGGTGATGGGGCTTCTGGACCTGTTGGAGCTTCCCCCCCGGCTCCTGGCGGTGGAGGTCAGCGGGCGGGTACTCTCGCGGGAGGAGTTTGAGCAGGTTGAGCTTAAGGAGGGGGATGTGGTGGAGATCGTAAACTTCGTCGGGGGCGGCTAGTCGCAAAGCTCCGTCACCACCTCTCGCACCCAGTCAAGCTCAAATCCCCGGCTGAGCAGTCTGCGGAGCAGGCGGGAGGAGAGCTCCTCTCCGCTCAGTCGGGGGCGCAGTTTCCGATAGAGGTCCCGGGCCACCTTGCTCAGCTGTTGGCGGATGGGTTCGCTAAGTTCGGCCAGAACCTCCTCCACCGCCACCCTGGGGGCGCCGCGGGAGAGCAGGCGGCTGCGGATGTAGTGGGGGCCGTAGCCCTGCTCCACCAGCCGCTCCACCTGGGAGCGGGCCAGGGCCTCGTCGCTCAGGTAGCCCCGCCTAGCCAGCTCGCTTACGATCTCCCCGATGGCCTCGGGCAGGTAGCCCCGCTCCCTAAGCCTTTCCTCCAGCTCCTTCCGGTACCAGTCGCGGCGGGAAAGTAGGCCAAGGGAGTAGCTGAGGCCCACCTCCACGCAGGTCCTGACCAGATGGGAGTAGTCCTTATCGGGGTCCAGGGGGGAGCCGGGCTTAAGGCCGAGTTTTCTTACCACCAGCTTGGGCAGGATCAGCTCGCGTCCGTCGGCCCACCTGAGCAGGCAGGCGCGGCGGGCGGGAAGCTCTACGAGTTTCAACCTCATATCTGCACTCCATCTGATATTAGCAACGAGCTTGACGGAGCACTCTAGCTACATTATAATGTGCTCACCTTGCATGAAGGAGGTAGCAGCGATGGGAAGGAAACAAATACAGGTATTCAGGAGCGTGCTAGTTGCTCTTTTGATATCCATAGCTGTGGTGTCATGTGGAGGAGGAGGGGGAGGGGGACTTCGCTTTCAGATTCCGGAGCGCAAAGTGGGCAATTTCCCCGACGTTGAAGGAAATTGGAGTGTATTTCTTCAGCGTGGAACGTCTACCTGCCCACGAGAGGTTGAAAACATCATTATGGCCTCACTATTGGAGGACAACCCGAGCACTTGGATTTTTACCCAGCCTGAGGGGACAGAAGTGAATACCGTGGTGATTAACACAATGTCAGAAGACGGGCAGGTTTGGCGGGGAGGATTTGCCAACGTGAGGACAATCCTTGTTGAGCGGCCGGACTTCGGTGAGACCGATCCCAGCGGCGTGGTTTTGGCAAGTCAGGTCAGAATGAGGCTTGAGCTGAGGTCCATTGACACCTTTAGCGGGTCACTGAGTTTTAGGCTTTCTATCACGGTCTTTGAGCCCCCTACTACGATTGACTGCTTCGTATCAGTTCCCTTGACGGGTGAGAGGATTGTGAGCTGAAAAAAGGGGGGCTGCCGGCCGGGGGGCAGCCGGCAGCCCGGAGGAGAAAGGGAGGGAACTGCTAGAACTATCGGGATCCGCTACTCTGGTGCATGCCTGGACCGCCCATGCCGGGGCCGCCCATCATGCCTTGACCACCCATCATCCCGGGGCCCATCATCATGCCGCCCATCTCGTGGTTCTTCATGAACCACTGCATGAGGGCAGCCAAAGCCCCGCGCTTGGCCTTCATCTGCTCAAGGGTCCGCTTCAGTTCTGACTTGCTGGGGGTGGGAATCTCTGACCACTCCTTGTTAGCAGCTTTAAGGGCCTGGTAGGCGTGGTCAACTACCGTGTCAAGGTTCTTGCTGTCATGGCCGTGGAAGCGGAGTTCGTGCTTGAGGACGAACTTGGGCATGTTCTCGGGCTTCATCATACCCATCATTCCACCCATCATGCCCATCATGCCTCCCCCCATCATGCCTTGCATCATGCCCATCATGCCTCCGCCCATCATTCCTCCAGAGCAGGTCATCATTCCTCCACCTGGTCCCATCTGGACCTGGTGGCGGCCTTGATCGGCTTCATTGCCCATGGAGGTGGAACCGGGGCCCATCATGGTCCCCGCGCCGCTACCGGGGGAGGCGAGCAGGGAAGTGCCGGCGTATCCGAGCACCAGTCCCAGGGCCAGCATGGCGGCTAGTGAAAAGACTCCCCTTACTGCTTTGGTCATCTTTCAGGTCCTCCTTGTGTTGCGGGTTTCCTAACCCTGGGGTATTATACCCCCCAAGGGTATGATTATTGTGACCTAGGTCAAAGGGAATCTGTTCAACCCAGGCCGGTTAGGCCGATTTGCCCGGCGGGAAGGTAAGATGGAGGCGAGGTTTGATGCCATGACAAACGAGAGCCACGAGACGCAGTCGGCCTCCCCGGAGGCCCCGGAGACGGTGGGGATTGATCTGGGTCCCCTGGAGCAGGCAAGGAAGTTTGCCGAGGCCCTCACCCAGAGCCCGGTCTGGGAGGAGTGGGTGAGCGCCCAGGAGGCCTTCCAAAGCGACCCTGAGGCCCAGAAGCTGGTGCAGAACTACCAGCAGGTGCTGATGGAGATTGAGCAGGAGCTGGAGCCGGGGGAGCACTACCTCAATGAGGACCAGGTGGCCCGTATCAAGCAGGCGGAGGATGTGCTTCGGGCCAACCCGGTCATCCAGCGCCGGGAGGAAGCCATCCGCGGGGTGATCGGCTACTTCCTCAGCTTCAACACCGCTCTCACCGGCTTTCTGGGGATGGA
>JALSIF010000124.1 GCA_026981635.1 bacterium
CCATCAACGATGCCGACCGTTGGTTCCTTACCGACTTCATCACCAATCCAGTTGAGGAGGTAGTTCCCCACTACGACGTTCCGCTGATCTCTGCCCCAATCAAGATAGACGCACCACCCGGCACCGACATCACCCTCTACCTGCTTGACTTCGGCTACTTGGGCAACACCAGGAGAAGGGACCCATCCACCAACACCCTAAGCTACGACCACTACGAAACCTTCTACCAGAACCTCCAGGGCGAGCGCATCATCCCCTACCTCCAGGATGTGGTCCTCCATGTGAAGTAGGGAATCTGGCCCGGGCAGGTGGGAGGGGCCCTACTCCGCCCCCGCCGCCACCCGCCGGGGCTGCCAGCGGCGCGCCTCCTGCGGGCTTACCTCCCGCACCTCAATGGGCACCGGCGGAGCCTCCCGCTCCACCGCATAGACCTCAAGGATATTAAAGAAGGTGTCCCGCCGCACCGGCTGGCGCCCCGCCGCCCGGATGAGGTCTATAAGCTCCGCCACGGTGAGGGCCTGGGGGGTCTTGGCACCCGCCGCGTGGTAGATGTGCTCCTCCACCACCGTCCCGTCAAAGTCGTCCGCCCCAAAGCTAAGCGCTACCTGGGCAAGCCCCGGAGTTAGCTGCACCCAGTAGCTCTTGATGTGGGGGATGTTGTCAAGCACCAGCCTAGAGATGGCGATGTGCTTGAGGTCGTTTGCCCCGGTGCTCATCTTGATGTTGTACTTGCGGGCAAGCTCGGTCCCCTCCGGGTGGAAGACCAGCGGGATAAAGGTCATAAAGCCCCCCGTCTCGTCCTGCAGCTGTCTTAGGCGAAGCAGGTGGTCCACCTTGTGGTGGGGCTTTTCTATGTGGCCGTAGAGCATGGTGCAGTTGGTGCGGATGCCCATCTCGTGGGCGGTGCGGTGGATCTCAAGCCACTGCTCGGCGTCCGCCTTGCCCGGGCAGATCACCTGGCGCACCTCGGGGTGGAAGATCTCCGCCCCGCCCCCCGGCATGGAGTCAAGCCCCGCCGCGCGAAGCTCCCTCAGCACCGTGGCATAGTCGGTCTTGGAAAGGAGCGCCACATACTCAATCTCCACCGCAGTCAGTGCCTTGATGGTGATGTGGGGCCAGTTTCGCTTAAGCATCCGGAAGAGGTCGGCGTAGTAGTCCAGGTTGAAGTCGGGGTGGATGCCGCCCACGATGTGAAACTCGGTCACCCCGGTGAGGTCCTCCCGGGAGAGCTTCTCCTCAATCTGCTCCACCGACCACATCCATGCCCGGGGGTCGTTTGGGTCCATGGTGGCGAAGGCGCAGAAGTTGCACCCCCCCACGCAGACGTTGGTGGGGTTTATGTGGTGGTTGTGGACGAAGTAGGCCAGGTTGCCGTTGATCCGCTCCCTGACCAGGTTGGCCAGCCGGCCCAGGCGGGGAAGGTCATTGGTCTCAAAGAGAAACAGCGCCTCCTCGCCAGTGAGCCGCTCCCCCGCCCTAACCTTCTCCTCAATCTGCTCAAAGCTGACCTTGCCCATGGCTTCCACCCGCCCGCATTTTAGCCCCTGGAGAGGCTGGCCCTCCGCAGCAAAGAGAAAGCAGAAAGCATGGGGAAGAGAAAAGAAAGTCGGGCGGACTGGATTCGAACCAGCGACCTCCTGCTCCCAAAGCAGGCGCTCTAACCTGGCTGAGCTACCGCCCGCCTATCCTTGGGACAAAGCCCCCGCCTGCCCATATTCTAGCTACCCCCAACCCCCCGCCATCCTTTCCCCTCCAAGCCCCGGCAGGGCAGGCTTTGGGGTACCCAGTTTGCCCTCCTTAACGCTGAGCAGGCAATACCCCATTTGGGTATATTTCCTACCTGGGTGTTCGGCAAGCTCCCAACTTGCCAAACCGTGCCGGAAACAGTAAACTAGGTTAGACATTGTCTAACTAGCCAAGCAAGGAGGAAGGGGAGCATGCAGCGTCAGGTGAGCCTTTCCCTGGTTTGGATAGCAGTCCTATCCCTCTTGATCTACTCCTGCGGAGGGAGGGGGAGAAATGTAAGCCGCCCGGCAGAGCTGAGGGACAGCCCGGCCAGCTCCCGGACCCAGACAGGGGCCGAAGGGGGGGCTTCCCTGTCGCTGGGCGAGATAGAGGTGATCCCCTACGATGGGGAGGGCAGGCCCGCCCCCAGCCTCAGGGACCACCTCTGGCCCCGGGTGACCACCGACGGCACCGGCCTCACCCTCACCATCCAGACCTCCCCCGCCTACCCCGCCGGTGAGCCCCTCTACCTGGAGGTGCGCTTCAACCCGGGCCGCTTCGCCTTCCAGGGTGCCCAGCTGGGCGACCTGGCTGAGCGGGAGGGGATGATCTCCTTTGTAAAAAGCGCCGGCCCCGGCCGGGTGGCCATTGCCGCCGCCCCCCTGCGGGGAAGCACCGCCACCCCCGCCACCGCCACCGTCACCCTCACCTTCCGCCCGGGAAGGGATGCCCTGCGCACCACCTCCCAGGCCCTCCCCTGGAGCGATCCCCTCCTCCTTCCCAACCCCAGCGACCCCACCGACCCCCAGGGTGGGGTGGACAACGGGAGCGGCACCGTCCGCCTTGAACTGGCCCTCCCCGGGGACAACAACGCCGACGGGGCGGTGAGCTTCGCCGATGTCACCCGCCTGGTCTCCGTCTTCGGCCTGCCGGTGGACGGGAACCAGGTGCTTGCCGCCGACGACTTCAACCGCGACGGCGAGGTGGGCTTTGCCGACGTAAACCTGCTGGTCTCCGCCTTCGGCACCACCGTCGCCGAGGTGCGCCTCTACCCCTTTATCGGAGCAAGCTTTGACCCCGGGTCCACCGCGCCCATTGCCACCCACCCCCTGGACCAGGTGAGGGATACCCAGACCCCCACCTCACCCCGGGGCTACCCGGTGCTGGCGGTCCCCTTTGACCCCGCCGCCCAGCCAATCTATGCCGCCTTTGCCGCCGCCGGTGACATCGCCGGCACCCCCTTCGTGGACTCCACCGCCCCCCGGGGGGTCTTCCTGGGGGTTGATGCCCCCACCCGCCTGGCCGCCCCCGCGGGTGACCCCGCCACCGACCACCTGCCCATCATCTCCAGCCTCACCCACCCCGCTCCCCTGGTGCTTGCGGGAGAACCGGGAGAGCCCCCCCTCTTCCCCCGCGAGTTCGTGGTAAAGCTTGCCCCCGGCACCACGGTGGAAGACCTGAACCAGCTCCTTGCCCAGTTCGGCGCCCACCTCATCGTCGCCGAGCCGGGAGCGGACTACGTGGGCCTCTTCATCCCCTCCTCCACCACCCGCCAGCAGGTGGCAGAGACCATCTCCTCCCTGGTCTCCCTCCCCGCGGTGGAGCTGGCCCTGCCCAGCCTGGCCGCCGAGCCCCAGCGACTCCCCCCCTTCAACCAGAACACTCC
>JALSIF010000125.1 GCA_026981635.1 bacterium
TTTGTTGGCCACATCCCCGTTCTTGGCGATGCGGTCGGCCCCCACCACCACCACATCAACCCGGCCGGTGGCCATCAGGTGACCGGCGGCGTTGTCGGTGATGATGCGGTAGGGGATCCCCATCTGTTCCAGTTCAAAGGCGGTAAGGCTGGCTCCCTGGAAGCGGGGACGGGTCTCGCACACCCAGACCAGCCCCACCCTCCCTCGGGCGTGGGCGTGGCGGATGACGCTCAGGGCGGTACCCGCGCCGCCGGTGGCCAGTGCCCCCGTATTGCAGTAGGTGAGCACCATGGCGTGGCGGGGAAGCAGCACCGCCCCCAAGCGGCCAATGCGCTCGCCCACCTCTATGTCCTCCCGGAGGATGCGCTTGGCCTCCTCCAGCAGGAGACGGGTGATCTGGGGAGGGGTCTTGAAGGCGTTGTCCCTCACCACCCCCAGCTGGCGCTCCACCGCCCAGGCCAGGTTTACCGCGGTGGGACGGGTTTTTAGCAGCTTGCGGGCATAGCTCTCCAGGGCCTCCTCAAAGTCGGCGTAGCAACGGTGGTCGTTTTCCCGGCTGGCCAGATAGAGGCCGAAGGCGGCGGTGATGCCGATGAGCGGTGCCCCTCTGACCACCATGCGGGTGATGGTGCGGGGGACCTGGGAACTTTTGGTGATGACCACCTCAACCAGCTTGCTGGGAAGCTTGGTCTGGTCAATGACGATCAGCGAGCCACTCTCGTCATCAAAGCGAATCGGCCTCAGGGGACCTCCCACCACCAGGGGCATTCTAACAGACGCTAAGAACCTGCCGGGAACCGGACTAACCGTGAGGGTGGGTGCGCTGGTGGACCGCTCTCAGCTGTCTGAGGCTCACCTTGGTGTAGCGCTCGGTGGTGGTGAGGCGGGCATGTCCCATTAGTTCCTGGATGGTGCGCAGGTCGGCTCCCTGCTCCAGCATATGGGTAGCGAAGGCGTGGCGCAGGGAGTGGGGGGTGATGCCGGCTGTGTCCAGCCAGTGGGAGAGCCGTCGCATGAGCTTTTGGATGGAGCGGGTGGAGAGGGGCCTTCCCCTCCGGTTGAGGAAGAGGTGATCGTCCTTGGGCCGGAGCTTGGGGCGCTCCTCCCTGAGATATCGGGCCAGCTCCAGCCTGGCCCGCCCGGCCAGGGGGACGATTCGGTCCTTGCCCCCCTTGCCCTGCCGCACCCTCACCTCACCCTTTCTTAGGTCCACATCGCTTAGGGTGAGGGCGGCAAGCTCCGCCACCCTAAGCCCGGTTGCGTAGAGCAGGGCAAAGATGGCCCGCTCGCGGGGGCCAAACTCCTTCTCCCGACACAGGGTCTCCCACAGCCTTTCCACCAGCGGCTGGCCGATGTAGGGGGGAAGCTTCCTGCCCAGCTTGGGGGTGGAGAGGCCGAGGGCGGGGTTCTCCCGGCAGTGGCCCTCCAGGCGGAGAAACTCGCCCAGCTTGCGCAGGGCGGAGCGGTTGCGGGAGATGGTCTCGGGGGAAAGGCCGGCCTTGAAGCGGGAGACCAGAAAACGCTGCATGAGCTCCTCCCGCCCCAGCTCCTCCGGCTGGTCGGTGCCGGCAAACTGGAGGTAGCCCCTGATGTCGCCCAGGTAGCTTCTCACCGTGCGGGGTCTTAGGCCGGCAACCGTAGCTAGGTACCGACTCAGGCGGGTGAGAAGATCCTCCCCCTGCCGCTGCCTGCCCACGCCAATAGTTTATCCCGCCGGGGGGTAATAGGGCTTGGCCTGCTTGAAGACCAGGCCTTCACTGTGCTATAAAAACAAGCTTCAATCTCCCACTAGGAGCGGAGGAGCGATCAGTTGGCCGAGCTTATCAACATCAGACAGCTTCTTGAGTGCGGCGTCCACTTCGGGCACCCCACCCGCAAGTGGAACCCCAAGATGGCGCCTTTCATCTTCACCAAGCGCAGCGGCATCCACATCATCAACCTGGAGATCACCCAGAAGATGATTGAGGTGGTCCACGACTACCTCCACCTGGTGGTCAAGCAGGGCAAACAGGTCCTCTTTGTGGGGACCAAGAAGCAGGCCCGCGACGCCATACGGGTGGAGGCGGAAAAGTGTGGCATGCCCTACGTGAACCAGCGCTGGCTGGGTGGAATGCTTACCAACTGGAACACCATCCAGAAGCGGGTGATGCGACTTAACGAGCTTGAGGAGGAGGAGGCGAGCGGCTACTGGGAGCGCCTCTCCAAGAAGGACCGCAAGCGCAAGGAGGACGAGCTCAACCGCCTGCGCAAGTTCCTCGGCGGGATCAAGGTGATGCAGGGGCTGCCCGGAGCCCTCTTTGTGGTGGATGTGGAGCACGAGAAGATCGCTGTGCTTGAGGCCAATCGCCTGGGCATCCCGGTCATCGCCATCGTGGACACCAACAGTGACCCCGACCTGGTCCAGTACCCCCTGCCGGGCAATGACGACGCCATCCGCTCCATCCGCCTCTTCTGCTCCATCATCGCCGACTCCATCATTGAGGCCCGCTACGGCTATCTCCCCGAAGACAGCGTCTTCCTCCAGCCCCAGGAGGGAGAGGAGCTGGACTTGGAGGAGGGGCTGAGCGAGGAGCTGGTCAGGGAGGCCGAGGAGTTTGATGGAGAGGGGAGCCAATCTGTCTCCCCTGCTGCCTCGGTGGAGATGGGAGAGGTACTGAGGGAAGAGGCTTCCTTAGCCGCTGAGACGGAAAGTGAGCCAACCCATGCGGAGGCCACCGGGGAAGAGGGGGCAGAGGAACCAGCCGACGAGCAGCCTGAGGACGAGGAGCAGGAGTAGCTTGGCACGGGGCATGAGAGCCCTTTTTTGGAACGCTACCCAGCCTGGGGAGGAATGACCATGACGAAGATCACTGCCCAGCTTGTCAACGAGCTTCGCAAGCGAACCGGCGCCGGCCTGATGGACTGCAAGCGTGCCCTGGAAGAGTTTGAGGGTGACCTGGAGAAGGCGGCCGAGCACCTGCGCATCAAGGGGATCGCAGCCGCCGACAAGAAGGCGGGCCGGGCCACCAAGGAGGGCAAGGTCAAGGGCAAGGTAAGCCCCGATGGGAGCAAGGCGGCCCTGGTGATGCTTGCCTGCGAGACCGACTTCGTCTCCCGCAACGAGCAGTTTGCGGAGCTGGCCGAGAAGGTGGTGGACTATCTCTTGGAGCATGGTGAGGTGGACAGTGAGAATCTGCCTGCCGAGCTTGCGGAGCTGATCAAGGAGCACATCGCCAAGTTTGGCGAGAACATCGTCTTTGCTGGCTCGGCCTACTACGAGAAGTCGGGCGACCAGTCGCTCTTTACCGTCTATGAGCACCTGGGGGGACGGATCGGCGTCCTGCTGGAGGCAGAGCTCTCCGACCCCTCCAAGGCGGATGACCCTGCGGTGGCCCAGGCGCTCAAGGA
>JALSIF010000126.1 GCA_026981635.1 bacterium
GCACGGCTTTGAGGTCACCGTGGTGGACGTGAGCGAGGAGCGGCTGGAGAAGGGGCTGGAGGCGGTAGCAAAGTCCCTTGACCGGCTGGTCAGGCGCTACGAGAAGACCGAGGGAAAGCAGGGGGTTAGCCCGCAGCTGAGGGATGAGGCCCTCTCCCGCATCTCCACCTCCACCGAGGTGAAGGCCCTTGCGGGGATGGAACTGGTGATTGAGGCCATCGTGGAGAACTTCCAGGCCAAGGCCGACCTCTACCACGCCCTAGCTGATACGGGCTTTGAGGGCTACCTTGCCTCCAACACCAGCTCCATCTCCATCACCAAGCTGGGGGCGGAGACCCATGACCCCACCCGGTTTATGGGGATGCACTTCATGAACCCGGTCCCCATCCAGCCGGGGGTGGAGCTGATCCGGGGGTTTCTGACCAGCGACGAGACGGCAGAACGCATCCTGGCCCTTGCCCTGGAGCTGGAGAAGGTGCCCATCCAGGCCGAGGACAAGGCGGGTTTCATGGTCAACCGCATCTGGATCCCCTTTGTCAACGAGGCGGTCCGGGTGGTGGAGGAGGGCCTCTGCTCGGTGGAGGATGTGGACAAGGTGACCCACTGCCTGGCCCACAAGATGGGCCCGCTGATGACGGCCGACTATGTGGGCCTGGACACGGTGCTGGCCATCTGCGAGGTGCTCCAGGCGGAGCTGGGGGACGCCTACCGCCCGGCGCCCCTGCTGAGGAGGCTGGTGGAGAGCGGCCAGCTGGGCCTAAAGAGCGGGGTGGGCTTCTACCTCTGGGAGGAGGGCAAGGCCACCAAGGTGAACCCGGCGGTGGCCCGCTACCGCAACAAGTAAGGGTATCTACGGAGTAAGCTCCTTCTCACCGCCAGATGTGGTCTAGTCGTCGTGGTGGTCTCCCTTGTGGCCCTTGCCTTTTCTCCCACTCCTTCCATGCCCCCTAGGTCCCCTTGGTGAGCCTCCCTTCCCGGAATCACGGAGGATGTCCCGGAAGCGACCCTTGGAGTTGACGACGATCTCTGAACGGATTCCCTGCTCCCGGTACCACTGGTAGTAGTCGCTGATACTTCCCACCCAGAGGTCGGGGTCGGTGGTGATCGCGTCAAGGTAGGCAGAGTAGGGGGGAAATTTCAGATCCGGCTTTGTGGTGTGGACCAGGATGACGGTGGGGGCGTTGTTGGCCTTGTTCTTCTGGGTGACCTCCAGCCAGATCCGGGTGGTATCCTCGGGCGGGCGGGTGGAGATTTTGCTATCGCTTATGGCCAGGGGAAACTCCAGCACCGGCACCTCCTCCCCACTGAAGAAGTAGTCTGCCAACATCAGGTAGGGAAAGCTCCCCCCCACCCTTCCGGCTGCCATGTTGGAAGTAAAGGTGTAACCTGAGGCAGCTAGAAGTGAGCCCAGATAACGGGGACGGGTGAGATGACCACTTCTCCAACCCCTAACGGTCACCCCGAAGTCGTCCTCAAGTAGCTTGGCTGAGATGAGGATCTCTGGCAGCACCATCCCTCCTGTGGTACGGCCAGTTGAGGTGTCGTATTGGGGGGAGTAGTTGTCTGGGTTTTCTATGGGGTCACCAATGGGCCAGCGGTACATGTCAGGTAGGTGGCTGACCGAGTGGCTCTCCAGCGGGAAGCCCCGTTCCAAAGCGTCTGCGAGGATGGACTGGTGGGCAAGGTTGGTATAGAAGGGGCCTATCCAGCCGTTGGACTGATAGTTGGTGGTTATAAAGAGGGTTGACCTTACTCCTAGGGACTCTTCCTTGGGCAGGAAGAGGTCCCGCAAGGGAATGAAGCCGCTCGTGGCGTCCATATCATGGGTAAGTAGCACCGCCGCCTTTTTCCCCTCGGGGGCAAAGGGGCGAAGCTGGGGATGTTTGGTCCACTCCTCGTAACTGGCGCGAAGCAGCAGCCGGATGGTGTCGGCTGAGGGCTCAAAGAGGTTGGTGGAGCCGCGGGTGTGCTTGCCGTTGAGTTGATTTTCCAGCCTAGTGAGCAGATCGTTGAACTTGACTCCCAGGATAATCGTTCTCCCACCTCTCTTTCGATAGCGCAGCACTAGGATCGCGTCACTTCCATCAGGGTAGGTGGCAATGGAACTTTTCCTCCAACGTCTGTCGTCTATAGAGCGGTAGCTGCGTGTTCTGACGAAGGTGCCTGGTTGGGGAGAGGCAAGCCAGACCTCTTGCTCTTCGCTGGTGTCAACATACTTGGTCAGGGGGTGGCGGGGATTGAGGTAGATGAAACCCCGGCTTTCGGAGGTGCTTTCCACCGCCAGTCCAAAACGAGATAAGAAGTACTCGTCCCAGACGCCTGAAACCCAGAGGGTCCTACCTTTCTTTCTAGCCCACCTCTCTAACTTTTTTGCCAGTTTGCGCCTGAACTTCTTGTCGGGAATACTGATGGGGTCAATTCTGCCGGCTACCACCAGCATCTCTGGGGCCTTGGTGGCCAGATTCAGATCCTGGGTTACGAGGTAGGGAATTCCAAAGGCATCAAAGGCGTGCTTGAGCGACAGGAGATCCCCGTTTCCTACCTGAGGCAAGAAGCTAAGGTCGTAGATAACCACGACAGACTTGCCTGGAGTGTATGGAAAGTAGGTGATGGGTGGGGCTGAATCACGGGGGATTGGAGGCAGAGGGGGTGGCTCGGCATGGGAGAGGGACTTTGCAGACTGGCTCCATTGCTCTCCATCTAGCTCCAGCTCAATCTCCTCAGTGGGGGGGTAGGCCAAGGTGGGACTGGTGGAAGAGGTATTCTGGGAAGTAGTGATTGGAGCTGGGTTTCCGCCACAAGAGGATGAGAGGAGTAGGATTGCACCCAGCAGAAGCTGGAGAGCTAAGCCCAAATGTTTCGTTTGAGCTCTGTCCATGGCGCTATTTCTCTCTTGAGATTCGAGTGGAGAATTATATGACTACAACTGGGGTGTGCAAACGCTTTGAGACGCTTATGCTACGTCATTCCACTAGGACCCTCTCATAAATGGCCTGACCGTGGGAGACGGTAATGCGGAGGTAGAAGAGCTTCCCTTTGCCGCTTGAGCCTGAGGCGGCGATGAAGTTGATCCCCTTGATGAACTTCTGACGATACTCCTCCTCGTGGCCCACCATCACCAGGGCCGGGTGGTAGCGGTTAAGGATATCCAGGATCCCTTCCAGCTCGGGGTAGGGGCCCATCCCCGCCCATGGACCGGCGCTTACCGGAAAGTGCATGAAGACGAAGCTGGTCCTGCCCCCGGCGCCGGAGAGCTTCTGCTCCAGGAAGTAGCGGTCCTCCACCCCAAACTCGCCGTCGGCGTTGTTGAGGAAGATGAAGCGGTAGTCCCCCAGGTCAAACCAGAAGTTGGGGCTGCCCACGAACTGGGAGTAG
>JALSIF010000127.1 GCA_026981635.1 bacterium
AAGCCCCGGAGGAGTATCGCTGTCCCAAGTGCGGCGGGCCGATGGTCTACCGGCAGGGGCGGCGGGGGGTATTCCTCAGCTGCAAGCGCTTCCCCGAGTGCGACGGGGCGCTAAACCTTGACCGGGAGGGCAAGCCCCTGCCCCCCACCAACAACCAGGGGGGCATCCCGGTGGGGAGGGCGTGCCCCAAGTGCGGGGGGCAGCTGCTCTTGAAGACCAGCCGCTACGGGACCGAGTTTCTGGGCTGTGAGAACTATCCCAAGTGTGACTTTGTCTCTGAGCCCCAGACCGCCTGCCCCAAGTGCGGGGGGGAGCTTGAGGTGGTTGAGCTTAAGAACAAGCGCAAGCTCAGGGTGTGCAAGGACCGGGAGGGGTGCGGCTTTTCGGTCTGGGGCAGGCCGCGCATTGAGCGCTGTGACCTCTGCGGGTGGTGGCTGGCCGAGCGCACCAGCCGGGGAAAGCGGTTTATCTTCTGCTCCAACCCCGACTGCGAGCAGCACGGGGGGGTTGATGAGGAGAAGCTGGAGGAGCTTAGGGAGAAGACCCTGGCCGGGCTTGCCGCCTCCGGCTAGGGGGGCTACATCTCAATGAGGTTTCTTACCAGCTCCACCTCGCCCACGCCGACGCCGAACTCGCGGGCGACCTCACGGGGGTCACGGCCCAGGTCAAGCTGGAGTGCGATCTGGCGGTGGAGCTCGCTTTTTAGCCGGCGGTAGCGCTGGCGGGGGTCAAAGCTGGGAATGGAGTCGCGGATCAGGGGAGCCTCTTTACTCTCGCCTGGGGAGTTGGGTTTGTGGGAGTGGGGGTTGGGGGAAGCTCCTTCGGGGGAGCCGGTCTTGTGGGTGAGGGAGTCGGTGAGGCGCCTGGCCTCGTCCACCAGCTCCTCAAAGCGGGCCATCTTCTGGGCGAGCTCCCGCTCAAACTGGGTCCAGGCCTTCTCCTCAAGGTGCTGGCTTGACCTTTCGCGGGCGGCAAGCTCCCGCAGGCGGCGGCCAAGCCAGAGGGAGTGGAGGGCGACGAGCACCACCGCCAGGCTGATCAGGCTAAGCCAGTAGGTTTCCGGGGTCACCTTGTTTCCCCCCTGACTGGGCTGGATTCTATCACTCCAGGAGGATCTCGCGGGGGCGGTTGCCCTCCTGGGGGCCCACCACCCCCTGGGCCTCAAGCTGCTCCATGATGCGGGCGGCCCGGTTGTAGCCGATGCCCAGGCGGCGCTGGAGGAAGCTGGTGGTGGCGCGTCCCTCGCGGACCACCAGCTCCTTGGCCTCCTCAAACAGGGGGTCCAGCTCCTGGTCCAGGTCGGGGTCAATCACCTCCTCGCCAAGCTCGGTGAGCACCGCCTCCTGGTAGACCGGGGCGGCCTGGGCCTTGCAGAAGTCGGTCACCTGCTTGATCTCCTGGTCGGAGACGAAGGCGCCCTGGACGCGGATGGGCTTGGGGTAGCCCACCGGGTAGTAGAGCATGTCGCCTGAGCCAAGTAGTTTCTCGGCCCCGCCCATGTCCAGGATGGTGCGACTGTCCACCTGGCTCACCACGGCAAAGGCGATGCGGCTGGGGATGTTTGCCTTGATGGTGCCGGTGATCACCCGGGTGTCGGGGCGCTGGGTGGCGATCACCAGGTGGATGCCGGCGGCGCGGGCCTTCTGGGCCACCCGGCAGACCTGCTTCTCAATCACCGGCCCGGCCATCATCATGAGATCGGCAAGCTCGTCTATCACCACCACAATGTAGGGCACCCGCTCGCGCTGCTCCACCTGCTGGTTGTAGCGCTGGATGTCCTTGGCGCCGAGGGCGCTAAACAGGCGGTAGCGCCGCTCCATCTCCCTAAGCAGCCAGGCCAGGGCGCTCTGGGCTTCGCTTACCTCGTTTACCACCGGAGCAAGAAGGTGGGGCAGGTCGCGGTAGAGGGTCATCTCCACCATCTTGGGGTCAATGAGGATGAGGCGAAGCTCGTCGGGGGTACAGCGCATAAGGAGGCTCATGAGGATGGCGTTTATGAGCACCGACTTGCCCGAGCCGGTGGCGCCGGCGATGAGAAGATGGGGCATCTTGGAGAGGTTGGCCACCACCGGGGCGCCGCCGATGTCGCGGCCGATGGCGACGGTGAGGGGGTGGCTGGCCCGCTTCATGGCGGGGGACTCCAGGATGGAGCGCAGGGTAATAAGGCGGCTCTTCTCGTTTGGCACCTCAATGCCGATGGCGCTCTTTCCCGGGATGGGGGCCTCAATGCGGACCGACTTTACCGCCAGCTCCAGGGCCAGGTTGTCGGCCAGGCTCACGATGCGGCTGACATTTATGCCCGGGCCGATCTTGATCTCAAAGCGGGTCACCCGGGGGCCCTCCTGGATGTGGACCACCTGGGCGTCAATCTTGAAGTGGGAGAGGGTGCGCTCAATCACCTTGGCCCGGTGCTCCAGGTCGCCGGGGTCGTGGCGGCTGCGGGGCGCCTCGGCAAGGAGGCTAAGGGGGGGAAGCTGGTAGTCGGCCAGGGTGAGGGCGGGCTTGAAGCTCAGCTGGCCCCCCTCCTCCTCGGTAAAGACCAGCTCCTCCTCGGGGCGGGGCTCCTCCTCCGGATGGGGCAGGGGAGAGCTGGCGGCGGCGACTGAGGCTGTCTCGGGGGCGGCCTTCTCCTCCGCCGGAGCCTCACCCTCCTCGCCCTCACCCTCCGACACCAGGTCGTGGGAGGGGTAGAGCTCCTCGTCCGGCGCTTCTGCCATCTCCTCCCCTTCGTAGTTGGTGGCGATGGTGGGGGCGCTCTGCTCCTCCTCGTCCTCGCCCATCACCGCCCGCCAGGCCGCGCCCACCAGCCGGCGCAGCTCCTGGCCAAGGGAGATGAGGGCATCGGAGGTGAGGCGAAGGGCCTGGGAGGTGAGGGGGCGGCCGGTGGCCCAGACGGTGAGGGCCACACCGATAAGGATTAGCAGGAGGGGGAAAAAGGCGCCCAGTTCAGCGAGCATGGCTTCGCTCACCTGGTTTCCCCAATCTCCGCCCCGGACGGTCAGCCCGCCCCAGAGGGAGAGGTAGGGGATGGCGAGGGCGGTGATGGCCAGGTATTTAGTGAGGGCAGTGCGCGCCCGCTCAAGGATCAGGGCGAGGGGAAGGAGGGTGAGAAGCAGGGGGAGAAGGTAGCTTCCCACCCCCAGGCTCCGGTGGTAGAGGAGCTCCACCGCCTGGCGGCCCGCCTCGCCCACCAGGTTCTGGCCGGGGGAGTTGCCGTAGAGGGCAAGCAGCAGGAAGGCGGCCGTGCCAAAGAGGATAAGGCTCGCAAGGTCGGTAGCCACCTGCCAGCCGTGAGCCGGCCTGCGGGCGGCCCGCCTGCCCTTTGCCCTTCGAACCGCCACTTGGGGAAATTATAGCCTGAGGGGG
>JALSIF010000128.1 GCA_026981635.1 bacterium
AGCTTTTTAAGGCTTGCCAGGAGAGTGGCCAGCCACTCCGGCGGTGCGTCGGGAAGCCCACCGCTAAGCTCCCGCCAGGCCTCGGCGAAGCGGTGGAAGTCTGGACTGGTGCCCTCCAGGCCGAGCCCCCCGCCAAGCTCGTAGCACAGCCGCAGGATGCCGGCAAGCTCGGCCATCCAGGGCTTTACTTCTTCCGCCTGCTCCACCTTCTCCCTGAGTTTTCGCAGGGCCTTGTGGGCGCGCTGGAAGTCCAGCCTGACCTCGCCCTTGCCGGCAAGCAGCCCGTAGCTGGAGAGCTTCTCAATGAGTTCGCCCATCTCCTCGGCGCTGATCTCAGCCCCTACCTGGGATAGCTCCAGAGCCAACCTCTCGGGGGAGGAGAAGCAGCGCATAAGCAGGCAGACGAAGAGGGCCACCCTGGGCCAGGGGGCAAACTTCTCCACGATCTGGCGGGTGAGGCGGTCGCGCTGGTCCAGGGGGTCGTTTAGCTCGGTAAAGGCGTTGGCCACCTCAAAGCCGCCCATGAACAGCTCAAAACGCTCCACCAGCCGGGGGCTAGCGGGCTTGCACTTGGCAAAGGGGGAAAGCTCCACCGGAAAGTCTATGAGGAAGACCGGCTGGATGAGGTTTGGCTCCACGAATATCTTCATCAGCTCGTCAAGGCACTTCTCGTAGCTCCGCTCCTCGGGAAGCTCCTCCTCCACCCCCAGGTCGCGGGCCGCCTGGAGGACGCTGGCAAGATCGGGCAGGTCGTCCAGGGTGTAGCCCTCCGGCTTTGCGGCCGACTTTCCGGCGGTGTATCTCCTTAGGGCCTCGGAGAAGCTCAGCCTTGGATAGGGCGGGGTAAGGTCAATCTCATGCTCCCCGAAGCTCACCTTGTAGGTCCCCAGCACCTTCTCGCAGAGGTGGGAGATGAAGCCTTCGCAAAGCTCCATGATGGCGGTGTAGTCCACGTAGGCCCAGTAGAGCTCCATCATGGTGAACTCGGGGTTGTGGCGGGTGGAGATGCCCTCGTTTCTGAAGATGCGGCCGATCTCGTAGATCTTCTCCATCCCCCCCACCAGGAGCATCTTGTGGTAGAGCTCGGTGGCGATGCGCAGGTAGAAGTGGCGGCCCAGGGCGCGCATGTGGGTGCGGAAAGGCTCGGCGGTTGCCCCACCGGCGATGGGCTGAAGTATGGGCGTCTCCACCTCCAGGAAACCCCGGCTGTCCAGGTAGCTCCTCAGTTCGCTCACCAGCCGGGAGCGGGTGATGAAGCGCTCCAGCACCTCGCGGTTGACCATCAGATCCAGGAAGCGCTGGCGGTGGCGCAGCTCCACATCCCTGAGCTTGTGGAACTTCTCCGGCAGCAGGCGCAGGGTCTTGGCCAGCAGGGCCAGCTCCCCCACCAGCAGGGTCACCTCGCCGGTCTTGGTGCGAAAGAGGTGGCCCCTTACCCCCACAATGTCGCCCCGGTCAAGGTGGCGGGCAAGGCCATAGCCCTCCTCGCCCAGCACATCCCGCTTGAAGTAGAGCTGGAGCTTGCCCGACTGGTCGTAGAGGTCGGCGAAGGCCGCCTTGCCGTGGACCCTCAGGGCCATGATGCGGCCCGCCACGCTCACCCCCTCTCCCTCCCGCTCGGGTTCTACCGGGTCTTCTCCCGGGTGCTCCTTATCAAAGCCTGCCACTAGCTCGGCCACTGGGGCAGTGCGGGGCCAGGAGGTGTGGAGGTAGGGCGAGCTGCCCTCCTCAGTGAGGGTCTCCAGCCTGCGCAGGAGGTCCTCCTCCACCCCGCGCAGAAGGGCTTCGCAGCGCGCTTCCTCCAGGCCCATAGGCGGGCGGATTCTAGCAGTGGAACCAGGGCAGGGTATTTGGGGATAGAATGCTCTTGGCAGAAAGGTGCCGGTTAACACTTTAAACAACCTTCACCCCAGCCCCAACCCCCACATCCTTGAGCTACCGCCGGGGATGGTGTTTGGGGAAATCTATACCATTCCCCGAAAGAAGGTGTCGGCCGACGACCTGCTCAACTTCCCCACCGACAACTGGGTCAGGGCGGGCCGGGGGATGGGCAGGTTCCGCTTCAACCAGGACGACCTGGTGGGGCTGATCATCTCGGCCCACGACCTGGGAAACATTGATCTTTTGCGCTGCTTCAACCCCAAGACCTTGCGGGTGCTCAAGCTTTCCGGGGTGAGCTACTCAAGGAAGCTGGCGGAGAACCTGGCGCGGCTCAGGGGGCTTACCACCCTGGTGATGGACCGCTGTGAGATTGGCGACTGTGACCTGGCCTGGATGATCCGGCTGACCAACCTGAGGCTGGTGGTGCTTAACCGTACCGGGATTACCGACCGGGGCATTGCCGCCCTCCACCGCACCCTCAAGCGAACCACCTTCGTCAGCGAGAGCCACATCTTTCCCTCCTACGCCAAGGAGTTCAGGGACGGAGTGGGACGCTATGTCTTCACCTTTCCCAGCGAGCGGAGCATCGGCCAGATCTGGGTCAAGGCCCGCGAGCGGGAGGTGGACTTCACCGAGGTAGACAGCTGGAAGTGGCACATAGCGGAGGACTGGGAGCTCTATGCCCCCGCCAAGGGGGTGGTGGAGGTGCCCAACCACTTCTTCGTCCGCCTGAGCGTGGATCAGGATGCGGCCGACTTCAGCTTCCTTAAGCGGATGCCTTCCTGGGGGCTGTTCTCCATAGATCTGAGGGGGACGGTGTTTGATGACCAGTGGGCGGTGCTCCTCTCCGGGCTGGTCAGTCTCCGGGTGTTGATACTTAGCCGCACCCCCATCAGCGACCGGGGGATGGCCTGCCTGTGGCGGCTGCCGGTGCTAAACATCCTCTCCCTCAGCTCCACCCGGGTAGGGGACCAGGGCCTGCGCTACCTGGAGCGCTTCCCCTCCCTGCGCTACCTCTTCCTCACCAACACCGAGGTCTCCAGCCGCGGGCTTGACTTTCTGGTCAACAACCTGCAGATCAAGCACCTTGACCTGAGCTACACCCGGGTAGCCGACACCGGCCTTGAGGCGCTGGCCATCCTGCCCCACCTGGAGGCCCTGCACCTTAGGGGGACGCGGGTGAGCGACCGCTCCCTGGAGACCCTGGGCTGGTTAAAGACCCTCACCCAACTTGATATCCGGGACACCCTGATCTCCGTCAGGGGCTACCGGGAGCTGAGGAGGATGCTGCCCGGCTGTCAGTTCAACTACTAGCCCTTGACCGAGGCAAGGGGCTTAAGCTCGTAGAGCACCCTCACCAGGCTCTTTTCTGCCCCGATCACCGAGTCCACGTCCTTGTAGGCCCGGCCCAGCTCGTCTTTTACCTTGGCCGGGTTGAAGCTGGTGATGATCCCCCTTAGATCGTCGTGGGCCACCTTGT
>JALSIF010000129.1 GCA_026981635.1 bacterium
CGCTGGCGAAGCGCCAGGGAAGGTAGATGCCCAGCATTTTCTTGCCTAACCGCCAGAGTGGCGATACACCGACCAGGTAGTCGCCTCGGGCATCTTCCTTGACCCTGATTGGCTGGGCTGGATCACCGGTCAGTTCCAAAGGGACCTGGGCGAAGGTGGCGCGGTCAAACTCCTCCATCACGCACATGCTGGTGGGTTCAAAGCTGAAGCGCGGGGTGCTGCCCAGGATACGGGCGGCGATGTCCTCGGCAGCGGCGTCGGCCTGGAGCAGAGCGAGGAAGGCCTGCTTGACCGGAAAATCTGCCGTATCGCCCACTGCATATACCGCTTCCCTTTCCTCAACCCTGCGGGTGGGCAGGTCTACCTGGATAAAGCCCCGCTCATCGTGGGGCAGGCTGGGGAAGCGTTCTTTGGCGATGTAGGGGGGGAAGGAGACCAGCAGGTCATAAGGTATGGTGGTCCCGTTGGTGTAGAGAACCCGGCTGGGTTCAACCGCCTCAACCACATGCTGCTTCAAGCCGTTGATTCCCCGGCGGGCGAGCTCTTCGCTCACCACCTGGTCAAGCCTCGGCCCGAAGGCCTGGATATAGCCCTTTTCAAAGGTGGTCCAGGTCATCTCCACCTTGTCCCTCACTCGCTGGCGCCTGAGCCAGGTGTCGGTCATTAGCACGATCTCGTAGAGGGGGCCGGAGCAGCGGTTGTTGGGTGGAATGAGAAACAGCAGGCGCTGGCGCTCGCCCGCTCTAGCCTTCTCCACCAGCTTGTGGTATGCCCTGCCCAGGCGGGACATTTCCTCCGGAGTCCAGACGGTCAGAGCGTGTTCCCTGAGACCGGGGATCTCCTCTGGGCGCATGGCGGCCCCGGTGGCCACCACCAGGTAGTCATAGGTGAGGGTCTTCCCGTCTACTCTGACCTGATGGTGCTCGGGGTCAATCTCATGGACGGAGGCCTGGATGAAGTTGATCCCTTTGCGCTCCAAGCCGCCTTTTAGCGGCACCTTGAAGCGTTCCGGGTCGGCACCAAAGGGGATGTAGATGGTATTGGGCTTAAAGAGCAGGTAGTCGGTGGGATTGACTAGGGTGAGGTCTGCCCGGTCACCCAGTCGCCAGCGCAGGTAGAAGGTGGTTTCGGCACCTCCGAAGCCCCCTCCCAGAACGACGACTTTGGGTCTTCTAGCCACTCCCATTTCAACTCTCCTCCGATGGGCTTACCCATTAGAGCCTACGGAAGCAGTCTGGTTCAGGCTGTGAGAGAAGTCACACCCCTGCTGCCCTTTTTCCTCAGCTCATCCATTCTGTTGGTCGGCCAGGTAGGTCAGGCCGACGATGAGCTGGCGGGCCATCTCGCGGGCGGCCAGGGCCTCAAAGGGATTAAGCCCCAGGGTGGAGAGTTGTTCGGTGGTGGGAGACTGGCCCCTTGGGCCCACCTTCTCTATTAGGAAGCGGCCGGCGAGCTCCATGATGCGGGAGGCGGCGGTGTTTCCCCGCATGCGGAGTGGCCTTAGCTTTTCGTCAACCACCAGTACCGCCACCCGCATCCCGCCGTCGGTCACCTTGAGGGCATAGCCGAGGGGATGGCCCTTTTTCCCCACCACCTCAAAGATGACCGGCAGTCCGCGCAGGCTTCCGTAGGGGATCTGGCAGCACCGCTCAAGCTCCTGCCAGGGGAGCTTGGTGGAGTCGTAGATCACCGGCCTAAGGCGGAGAAAGTCGCCCAGGGCAAGGCGGGCAACCTCCTCTAGGTCGGGGCTCTCTATCCGGTGGGTGGGGACCTTGCGGGGAAGGATGGAGTCTGCCTTCTCGTCCTTCTGGACGGTTGGGGGGGAGTAAGAGGGAGGAGGGTTTTGGGGCTGGTTGGCGTTGCTCCTTGCCGGGCAGCCGTAGGCGGCCAAAAGCAGGGGGAGGAGAGGAAGGATGCGAAGCCACTTTTTTCTGGTCAGCCCACTGTCCATCGCCCAAGTAGACGGTTGACGGAGTAGGTGGAAGGACCAATAGATAGATACCCCGCGGAGGGTCCCTGTTTAGTGCTCGGCTAGAATTCCCCGGGCGGAGGTAGTGGGCAAAGTGATCATCTTTGGCCAACGTGCGGAGGAGAAGGCCGGCTACCGGCCGGGCTGGATGTTTGGCGAGGTCTACTTTGAGATGCGGGTGGGGGACCGCTGGGTCCCCGCCTACGCCTATCCCAAGATCGTGGGGGCCAACCTCTATGACCTGTTTGTGACCAAGGACCCCACCATGGGCAAGGAGGAGGAGGAGAAGACCAAGGACATTCCCCCCGTGCTGGGGGAGCTCCACTCGGTTACCTCCCGGGAGATCTACGCCTGGCTGGGACGGGTGGGACGAAACTTCCGCTTTGAGAACCTGTTTGAGGAGGAGGGGCCGCCGGCGGCGCTGCGCAGTGGTGACCCCACCCGCTTCGTTAAGGCCTAGAAACAAACCGCGGGCTGTCGGCCGGGAAGAGCTGCCGAAGGAGAGCTGCCATGGAGGAGAGAGCCGTCAGGTCTGAGCCAAGGTCAGAGGATCCCTTCCCCCCGCCACCGGGCGGCTGGGAGGCCCTCAGGCGGGTGCAGGGGCTGTTTCTGGCCTTTGTTAATGCGGCCCTTATCATCACCCTGGTGGCAGGCACCGGCCTGGGGGCGATGCTGCTTGGCCACCGCATGGCGGGCAAGGGGTTTGACCTGGCCTTGGCCGAGGTGCACGCCCACTCCCAGCTGTTTGGCTTTGTCACCATGATGGTGCTGGGGGTGTCGGTCTTTGCCCTGCCCCGCTTTACCAAGGTGAACTATCAGAGCATGACCCTGCTTTGGGGAATCTTTTGGGGGATGCTCGTCGGGGTGGTGCTCAGGGTGGTGGGCCAGCCCATGGTGCCGGCGCCGGGCCGGGCGGGGGAGCTTATGGTGTGGCTCTCCGCCTGGCTGGAGCTCTTTGCTCTGGGAGGGTTTGTCTATCTCATCTCCCGCCTCTCCCCCCGCACCGGCAAGCTCTCCATCGCCGAGGTGTTCAACATCTTTGCCTACCTGTATCTCTTGGCGGCGGCGGTGGTGAACCTCTTCTCGGTGGCGGGGATTGTGGTGCTGGGCAACGAGAGCGGCTTTGCCCTCGCCCCCCACCGCCTGGAGCGGGCCATCTTCTTCCTCATGCTGTGGGGGTTTGGACTGGCCATTGTGGTGGGGGTAGGGGGGAGGATGCTGCCGCCGCTTATTCGGGTATCGCCCAACCTGCCCCTGCTCAGGATCGCCTTTTTCTTCCATCTGGTCGGGGTGGTGATGAGCGCCGCATGGGAGGGGCGGGCCTATCTGATTGGGGCGGGGTTTATCTTCATCGCCTCTCTAATGGTTTCCCTCGGCTTGGGAGTGTG
>JALSIF010000130.1 GCA_026981635.1 bacterium
CCCGCTGGCGCATGGTGCCAAAGATGAGCTCGCGCAGGGGGGTGTCGGGGGTGACCAGGTAGTAGTCCCCCTTGGAGCGGGCGGCGATGCGGGAAAGCTCCTCCCGGAGGGCGGCCAGGCGCTCCTTGTAGCGGCGAAGCACCCCCTCCCCCATGGAGACCTCCACCTGCTCGCCGCTCTCCACATCCACCAGGCTGAGGTCCCCCTCCAGAGGGGGGTCCAGCTCCTCCCGGGCGAGGATCTGGATCACCGCCAGCTGGTGGCCAAAGCCGGCCAGCAGCTTCAGCCCCTGGGCGGCGGCCGGGTCCAAAAAGTCGGAGATGGCTACCACCAGGCCG
Organism: bacterium; assembly: GCA_026981635.1. GTDB lineage: Bacteria > 4484-113 > 4484-113 > JALSIF01 > JALSIF01 > JALSIF01. The sequence continues at coordinate 339 of JALSIF010000130.1, forward strand.
GGGTGGCGGTAGCGAGAAAGGAGCACCTCGGCCGCCCTGACCAGGTTGGTCCCCCCCTCCGCCGAAAGCCCCTCCAGGCTTCTTAGCAATGGCCACACCTTGCCCCGGCCGCGGGAGGGGCGCACCACCAGGTCCAGGCGCTGGTCAAACACCCCCACCATCACCCGCTCGTTGCTCATCAGCACGATCCAGGCCAGGGCGCCGGCGATGCGCTTGGCTTGGGTGAGCTTGCCGTAGAGGCCCATGGAGGCGCTGGTGTCTATGAGCAGGTAGAGGTTGAGCTCCTCCTCCTCCACGAAGAGCTTGATGTAGAAGCGCTCCAGGCGACCGTAGAGGTTCCAGTCTATGTAGCGCAGGTCGTCCCCCTGGTGGTAGGGGCGAAAGTCCATGAACTCCACCGAAAATCCTCGCCGGCGGCTGCGGCGCTCGCCCCGGATGTGGCCGTGGAGAACCTTGCGGGCCACCAATTCCAGCCGCTCCAGCTCAGCGAAGAACTGGGCGTCAAAGACCTGGGGGGCGCTTGCGGACTGGTCTTTTTCCTCGGGCAAGCTTTGCGGATTATATGGTCAGGGAAGTGAGGGGGGATGGGGGGGCCGGCGGCCCGGAGGCGGTCTCAATCGGCGTAGACCTTGTCCAGGAAGGTCTCCGGCTCGGGGTCGGGAGCGCTCTTGGCCTCGTCAATGGCGGCAAAGATCTGCTCGTTGATCTCCTTTACCCGCTGGTCAATCTCCTCCTGGGTCATCACCCCGTTGTCCACCAGCCAGCGCTCAAAGCGGGCCACCGGATCAAGCTCCTTCCAGTAGCTGACTTCGCTTCCGGTGCGATAGTTGGCCGGGTCCACCATGGAGTGGCCGTACCAGCGGTAGGTGTCGCACTGGATCATGGTGGGGCCGCCACCAGTGCGGGCCTTGTCAATGGCGTACTTGAAGGTCTGGTAGCACTGGATGACGTCGTTGCCGTCAATGCGGATCCCCTCGTAGCCGTAGCCGATGGCCCGGTCGGAGAGGTTGTCGTTGCCGGTCTGGAGGCTGATGTGGACGCTTTCCGCCCAGAAGTTGTTCTGGATGATGATGACGAAGGGGAGCTTGTGGATGCCGACGAAGTTGCAGGCCTCGTGGAAGTCTCCCTTGCTGGCCCCGCCCTCGCCGATGAAGGCGAAGGCCACCAGGGGAAGGCCGCGCATCTTGAAGCTAAGGGCAGCCCCCGCCGCCACCGGAATCTGGGTGCCCAGGTTGGAGCAGTGCTCCAGGATGCGCTCCGGGGTCCATCCCCAGTGGGAGGGGCCGTTTCTGCCCTCGTCCTGGCTGGTACTCTTGGTGAAGACCTGGGCGAAAACCTGCACCAGGGGCATGGAGCGGGGAGAGCCGCGCCCCTTGGTGATAAACACCCCCAGCTCCCGGTGGGAGGGGCCGACGAAGTCGTCGTCCTCCATGAAGAAGGCGGGGACCACGGTGGTGGCCTCCTGGCCCACCGCCGGGTAGTGGTTGCCCCCGATCTGGCCCTGGCGGTGGAGCTTTACCAGCCGCTCGTCCACCTCGCGGGTGAGACGCAGGTAGTAGTGGAGCTCCCTCGCCTCCTCGGGGGGGATCTCCAGGGCCCGCTTCCTGGTGGCGCCCCTGGGCTTGGAATTCTTGGCTGCCTGCCCCTTAGAAACCGTCTTGGGTTTCATGCCTACCCCTAGTTTTTCTGCCCGCAGGCCGGGTCTGCGGGTTGGGTTCCAACTAAGTCCCGCATTCTACTACTCGCCGCCGGGGTGTCAACCGTTCCGACCGGAAGAAATTCTACCCGATGGGAAACCTTTGTGGACATCGGCTGCCTGGCTAGCCGGCCGGGGTAATGGTGGCCAGATGGTTGAGGGGGTTGATGCCCGCTCCCACCACCACCCCCTGGGCCATGGCCCGGTAGGTGTACTGCTTGGCAAGCTTTACCGAGTTTATGAGGTCAAAGCCCCTGGTGAGGTAGGCGGTGATGGCGGCAGACAGGGTGCAGCCGCTGCCGTGGGTGAAGTGGGAGGGGGCGAGGGGGGAGCGGATCTCCTCCACCACCCCGTCCATCACCAGAAGGTCCACCGACTCCTCGTGATGGGGGATGGACTTGATGAGCACCCCGCCCGCCCCCAGTCCAACGATGGCCTGGCCCGCCTCCTCGGCTGTGGCCAGGTCCTCCACCTCAATGCCGGTCAGTGCCCTAACCTCGTGGCGGTTGGGGGTGACCAGAGTGGCCAGGGGAAGGAGCTTTTCCTTGAAGGCGGCCTGGGCCTCCTCCACCAGCAGGGGGTGGCCGTGCTTGGAGACCATCACCGGGTCAATCACCTTGGGCACCTCGGGGTGGCTGGCGAGGAAGTCTGCCACCAGCGCAATCACCTCGCTGCTGCCCAGGGCGCCGGTCTTGAGGGAGCGGATGTTGAGGTCGTCAAAGACCGCCTCCAGCTGGGCGCGGATCATCCCCAGGGGGATGAGCTCCAGGGCGCTTACTCCCCGGGTGTTCTGGGCGGTGATCAGGGTGATCACGGTGGCCCCGTAGGCGCCCAGGGAGGTGAAGGTCTTGAGGTCTGCCTGGATGCCCGCCCCGCCCGAAGAGTCGCTTCCGGCGATGGTCAGGGCGGCAGGGGTGCGCTGATCCTGGTTCATTTCCGTTCCTCCTTAATGGCCGGCTGGCCCAGTTGCTCCAGCTTCCTTTCCAGGGCGACGGCCACCTCTCTTACCAGCTCCTCCTCCACCGGCCCGAAGGCGTCGGGGAAGTGGCTGTCAATGTCGATCTGGCCAAAGATCTCGCCCCCGGGCCGGATGAGCACCACCAGCTCGCTCTTGGTCTTTATGGAGCAGGCCAGGTAGTTTTCCTCCCGGGTGACATCGGGGATGTTTAGATCGCGCTCCTCGGCCACCGCCCGGCCGCACACCCCCCGGCCCACCGGGATGGCGGTGTGCTCGGTGGGCTCGCCAACATAGGGACCGAGGTAGAGG
>JALSIF010000131.1 GCA_026981635.1 bacterium
ACGCGCCCCGTGGCGGGAGAGGAGCCGGCGGAACTGGCCCAGCACCTGCTCCATCCCCTGGGTGATCTTGGCCAGGTCCGCATCCTCATGGAGCACTGCCAGGGCGTGGCGCAGGGCATCGGCCACCGGCAGCAGGTCCTCCAGCACCATTGCGGTTCCCCGCTGCTGGCTCCTGACCAGCTCCCGGCCGTGGCGCTTAACCAGGTTCTCCCGCTCGGCCAGGGTGCGAAGATACTTGTCCCTAAGCTCGGCAAGCTCCGCCCTCAGCCGCTCCACCTCCTCCCGCAGGGCCTTGACCTCCTCCTCCAGGATGGGCTGGGTTTTCTCTCCGGAGGAGGAGGTTTCGCTCCCCTCCCCTCCGGCCCCCGCCGCCTTCCCATGGGCGGCCTTAGCCGGCGCCTCGTCCCGGGAAGGGGCGGAGGACCCGGCCATCAGCTTCTCCTCTTCCTGGTCGGGATGCTCCCTAGCGTGGGGCTGGTTTAGCTTCTCCTCCATCATTCCTCACCACTTGGGGAATTATGCCGCCTTGGGAAGCGCCCAGGCGGGTGGGGGCCCAGGGTGGGCCCCCACCCCCGGACCGGACTGGGCCTGCCTTGGCTACTTGATGGTGATCTTCTTGCCCTTGCGCTCGGCGCGCTTGGGGATAGTGACGTGGAGGACGCCGTCCTTAAACTCGGCAGTGATCTTGTCGGGGTTGGCGTTGGAGGGCAGGGTGAAGGAGCGGGTGAACCGGCCGTAGCGGCGCTCCACAAAGTGGATGTTCTCCTTCTTCTCGTCGCGCTCAAACTTGCGCTCGCCGGTGATGGTGAGCAGGTTGTCCTCAATGCGGATCTCCACGTCCTCCTTGTTGATGCCGGGCAGGTCAACCATCAGCTGGTACTCCTTGTCGGTCTCCCGGAGCTCAACCGCAGGGTACCACTGCTCGTCGCGCCGACCGAAGAACCTGCTCAGCAGGCCGTCGCCGAAGAACCGGTCCAGCTCACGCTGAATCTGCTCCAGCTCCTCAAAGGGGTTCACGTACCTCATCAAGCTCATTCCCATCACCTCCTTGTCCTAGGGTTTGCCACATCTCTTTGCCGGGGCGGTGGCTACTCCTTTTTCTCCTCCTCGTCCACCACCTCGGCCTCAATCACCTCCTCATCCCCACCTGCCGAGGAGGTGGCGGCGCCGCCGTCGGTCTGGCCCGCCGCCTGCCCCTCGGCCTGGCGGTACATGATCTCGGCCAGCTTGTAGGATCGCTCCAGGAGCTTCTCGTAGGCCTGCTTCATCCGCTCCACGTCCTCCGAGCCGAGCACCGACTTGGCCTCCTCCAGCGCCTCCATCACCGCCTTGCGCTCCGCCTCGGGCAGCTTCTCGCCGTGCTCAGTAAGGTTCTTCTCGGTACGGTAGATCAGGGTGTCCAGGTTGTTGTGCACCTCGGCCCGCTCGCGCGCCTTGCGGTCCTCCTCGGCGTGCTTCTTGGCCTCCTCCATCATCCGCTGGACCTCCTCCTCGCTCAGGTTGCTGGAGCCGGTAATGGTGATGGACTGCTCGCGTCCGGTCGCCTTGTCCTTGGCGGTCACATTGAGGATGCCGTTGGCGTCAATGTCAAAGGTGACCTCAATCTGGGGAACTCCCCGGGGCGCCGGCGGGATGCCGGTGAGGATGAAGTTGCCCAGGAACTTGTTGTGGCGGGCGATCTCCCGCTCCCCCTGGTAGACCTTGATCTCCACCGAGGTCTGGTTGTCAGAGGCGGTGGTAAAGATCTCGCTCTTTCGGGTGGGGATGGTGGTGTTTCGCTCAATGATCTTGGTAAACACCCCGCCCAGGGTCTCAATGCCAAGGCTTAACGGGGTAACGTCAAGTAGCAGCACATCCTTAACGTCCCCCTTTAGCACCGCCGCCTGGATGGCGGCCCCCACCGCCACCACCTCGTCCGGGTTGATGGAGCGGTTGGGCTCCTTGCCGGTTACCTTCTTGACAAGCTCCTGTACCATGGGGATACGGGTGGAGCCGCCCACCAGCAGAACCTGGTCCAGGTCCTCCGGCCCGATGCCCGCATCCTCCATCGCCTGCTTCATGGGCTGGACGGTCTTCTCCACCAGGTCCTCAATCATCTGCTCAAACTGCTTGCGGGTGAGCTTCTTGGTGAGATGCTTGGGACCGCTGGCGTCGGCGGTGATGAAGGGCAGGTTGATCTCGGTGGAGGTGGTGGAGCTTAGCTCAATCTTGGCCCGCTCTGCCTCGCGCTTTAGGCGCTGCATGGCCTGGGGGTCGTTTCTGAGATCTATCCCCTCCTCCGCCTTGAACTCCTCCACCAGCCAGTCAATGATCCGCTGGTCAAAGTCGTCGCCGCCCAGCCGGTTGTCGCCTGCGGTGGCCTTGACCTCAAACACCCCCTCGCCCAGCTCCAGGATGGAGACGTCAAAGGTGCCCCCACCCAGGTCGTAGACCATCACCGTCTGCTCCTGGTCGGTCTTGTCAAGGCCGTAGGCCAGGGCGGCGGCAGTGGGCTCGTTGATGATGCGAAGGACATTGAAACCGGCGATGCGCCCCGCGTCCTTGGTCGCCTTGCGCTGGGCGTCGTTGAAGTATGCCGGCACCGTGATCACCGCGTCTTTGATCTCCTCGCCCAGGAAGGCCTCGGCGTCGGCCTTGAGCTTCATGAGGATAAAAGCAGAGATCTCCTCCGGGGTGTACTCGCGGTCGTCAATCCTAAACCGCTTGCTGGTCCCCATGGAGCGCTTGACCGAAATGATGGTGCGCTCCGGGTTGAGGATGGCCTGGTTCTTGGCCACCTCGCCCACCAGCCGCTCACCCTCCTTGGTAAAGGCCACCACCGAGGGGGTGACCCGCTTGCCCTCCGCGTTGGGGATGACCTTTACGTCACTCCCCTCCATGATGGCCATGCAGCTGTTGGTGGTGCCCAGGTCTATCCCGATCGCCTTTCCCATTTCCGTTTCACCTCCGTCCACCCAGTATTGCGTGAGTCGTCCTCAACTATAGCGGGCGAGATTGGATACTTAGGATAATCTCAATTTATTTTATGAGATAATCTAAATCATCACTTTATGCTTACCGCCCGGGCCGGCGGGATAAAATTGGGGGTGGTGAGGTCTGCTCTCTCCATCCTGCCCCTGCTCCCCTCCCTGCTTATCATCCTCTGGGCGGGGTCCGCCGGGTCACAACCCGAGAGCGCTGCCAGTTTGGGAGACCGGGTGAGCCAGGCCCTGCGCTTCATGGGCGACCTGGGTGCGGGGGAACCCCTCTTTGACCCCCTGGCCGGCCTTTCCCCTGCCGAGCGAGAGCTTACCCGG
>JALSIF010000132.1 GCA_026981635.1 bacterium
CTGGATCTGACCCTGGGCCTCATCATGATCGCCGGCTATCCCATCATCGTCAGCCTGTTTGAGCGGGGCTACGACCATGAGGCCCGCCGGCTGATCAGCCAGCTCTGCCGCACCTACATCTACCTAAGCGGACTGGTGGGCGGAGCCATCGCCGCCTTCCCTGGCCTGTGGATCCGGGTGCTCTCTGACTACTCCAAATATGGCTCCTACGCCTTTCTCATCCCCATCATCGGGCTGGTGATGGTCATCTTTCGCCTGGCCGACTTCACCGTGAAGGGCTGGGAGATCAGGGAAAAGACCCACTTCAATCTGCTCATCTTCTCCGCTGCCCTTCTGCTAAACCTGGTGCTCAACTTCCTGCTCGTCCCCCCCTACGGCGAGCTGGGGGCGGCCATCGCCAGTCTCATCTCCCTCTCCCTGGCCACCGCCGCCACCTTCCACAGCTTTACCATGTGGAGGTGGCAGTTTCCCTGGCTGGCCCTGTTTCGCACCCTGCTCATCACCGGTCTTCTGGTGGGGGCAGGTTTTGTCATAGACCGCCGCACCGGGGGAAGCCTGATGCTGCTTGCCACCCTTCCGGTCTATGTCCTGCTCTACATCGCCCTCCAGTGGATAAGCGGAGACCGCACCCTGCTTCATGTACTCCGCCTGCTCCGCCTGCGCCAGAGACCCCATTCGGGGTGAACTCTCAACCTCCATCCGTTACAATTTCTCTTAGAGAGCGGACTCGGGAAGCCCTCACTTGGAGGTGGCTTATGGGCAGAGGGAAAACTGCCTTCACCCCGACCGGTCGTCCTCTCACCTATCTTGCGGTGGTGCTCGCCGTGGGGGGGCTTCTTATGGCCCTGAGCTCTCCCACCCTGGGGGGACTGATCAAGGGACCCTACGAGTTTGACGGCAAGCGGATGGGCTTTAAGGTGCTCTATCCGATGGACACCATCATCCGCAAGTTTGACCAGCCGGTCAAATTCGGGGAAGCAAAGCTCCTGGTGGAATTTCTCCTTCCCATCCGCTACGCCGGGCCCAGCCTCTCTCGGGTCCAGGTCTGGTGGCTTCCCGAGGTGGACGAGGATAAGCCCTTCCTCCACTCCTACCGGGGCAAGGTAGTGGATGTCCAGGTGGAGAGAATCAGTCCCCGCAACCTGCCCAAAGGAGCCGCCTTCGGCTACTCATATGTGGGTAATGACCCCGAAGGTCCCCTGCAGGTCCGGGTGGAGGATCTCTACTACGACGGTGGGGAGGAGGGCTACTGGGTGCTGAGCTACCTCGCTCCCAGCCACCGGTTTCCCGAGGCCAAAAAGCTCTTCCGGGTGATGTACCGCTCCTTCAAGCTCGCTCTCAAGGACTGATTGCCCGTCTCCATCTCCTCAGCCTGAGGCAGGCATCCTCCCCGGCGGGCAAAGGGGCGGTGATATACTCAACCGCGCGGTGAGTTCTGACCGGTTCCCAGTTGAGCTTGCCCCCGGGATCAACCTCCAGCGGGTGATCGTTGACTTTCAGTGGCAGGTATACGATCCGGAGCGCAGGCTCACTTTGGACCCCAACTTCTGGGCCCTGAGCCTGGCCGGGGAGGCGGGAGAGGTGGCCAACTGGCACAAGAAGCACTGGCGCGACCGGGCCGAGGGGCGAGGGGAAGAGTTCAGCCCCAGCCTGGATGAGCTCAGGTCAGAGCTGGGTGACGTGATGATATGTCTTGCTCTGCTGGCCGAGGCTCATGGGATAGACCTCACCGAGGCCACCTTGGACAAGCTCCGGGAGATAGACCGACGCATCGCCCAGGGCCGCCAGGGGGTGGGAAGGAAGGGAACCGCAAACTCCAGTGGGAGGAGGTAGCCAATGGTCAGATCAAGGAGGTGCTGGCTCATCCTTGTGGGGGCGGTGGCGTCCCTTGCCCTCATCGCCTACGCCGCCCTCGCAGTGGGCAGTTTCAACAACCAAAACATCATCTCCATCAAGCAGTCCAACCCAGGCAAGGACTACCAGTTCTCCGTCTTCGGCCAGTCGGATGGAAAGCTGAGCTCCCTAAAGGAGCTCATGACCACCTCAAAGAAGCTGGCCAAGCCCCAGTTCCATCTCCTGCTGGGGGGAGATCTGCCCCGCCGAGCCCGCACCGCCAACGACTTTCAGCCCCTGCTTGACCTGCTGACGGAGCTTGCCATCCCCGCAGTACTCGTCCCCGGCAGGACCGAGCTCACCCGCAAGGGGGTGGATGCCTTCAAGGCGGCGGTGGGCGAGCCGGAGACCGCCTTTACCGCCGGGGGGATCAAGTTCATCATCCTAAACGACGCCAACGGCTCCATCCAGAGCTCCTCCCTGAGCTTCCTTGAGAAGCAACTCGCCCAGGCCAACGAGATGGGAGTAAGGAAGATTGTCCTCCTCCACCAGGCGCCGGCGGTGGGCGAGTGGGCCAAGATGAAGAGGCTCAGCCGCCTGCTGGTGAGGAAGAATGCCGACCGTCTCCACCAGATTCTGGTCCAGGGCCAGGCTGACTATGTGGTGGCGGGAAGCCCAGGGATCTTTGCCTACCAGGTGGTTGATGGGGTGCGCTACCTCATCACCGGGGGCGCCAAGGTGGACAAGGGGCTGGTTCCGGCCGACCCCAAGCAGTGGTGGAAGAAGCTTCCCCTCCACGGCCCCGACCCGGTCCAGGTATGGGGTGAAGGCCCCCACTTCACCGCCTTCCGCTACTACAACGGTCTGCTAAACCACCTTATGGTCCCCGCCAGCGGCAAGCCCCTCACCCCGCCCACCGAGGAGGAGGCCGCCCCCAAGGAGGAAGAGCCAGCTCCTCCCCAAGAGGAAGGGGAGACCCCACCCCAAGAGCCTGCCCCACCACCCCCGGGAGAGGAGCCGGTCTTCTAGCTCCATGAACATGGACCCCGGGAAGGGAGATCTCAACCGCTCTTAACAATTTCTCAACAGGGTGCTACTATCACCCCGCCGTGGGTTGGCGGTGGGCATCTCTGGCTAGCGGTTCCAAGGGCAACTGCTCCTTGCTGATCAATGGCGGGTTCACCCTGATGATTGACTGCGGCATAAGCCTTCTTGCCCTCAGGCGGAGGCTGGGGAGCCTGGGCCTCACCCTGGAACAGATAGACGCTCTGGTCATCACCCACCTCCACAACGACCACATAAGGGGGCTAGATCGCCTGCTAAGCCGTCGCCCCGACCTTCCCATCCTCACCCGCCGGGTTACCGCTGCCGCCCTGGGGCTCACCCGAAGCGGCCATCAGGTGTGGGAGCTTGCCATGGGCAGTCCCTTCCGCCTAAACGATCTTTCCCTCATCC
>JALSIF010000133.1 GCA_026981635.1 bacterium
GAGGGTTAGCTCAAACTCCTCCCGCGTCTCCCCCGGAAAGCCCACGATCACGTCGGTGGAGAGGAAGATGTCTGGCCTCACCCGGCGCACCTTGTCAATCTTCTCCAGGTACTCTCCCACCGTGTAGCGCCGGTTCATCCGCTCAAGGACGCGGTCGCTTCCCGCCTGGATGGGCAGGTGGAGGTAGGGGACCAGGTTGGGAAGGGTCAGCACCTCATAGATCACCTCGTCGGTGAGGTCGGCCGGGTGGCTGGTGAGGAAGTTGAGCCAGATGAGGCCGGGAAACTGGCTCACCGCCTTCACTAGCCCGGCAAAGTTGGGGAACTCCTCCCGGTCGCGCCCGTAGGTCATGATTGACTGGCCGAGCAGGGTGACCATGGGGTAGCCCTCGGCTATGGCCCGCCTCACCTGGCGGAAGATGACCCAGGGCGGCAAGCTTCGCTCCCTCCCCTTGACGTAGGGGACGATGCAGAAGGTGCAGTACTTGCTGCACCCCCGCTGCACGGTGACGAAGGCGTTCACCTTGCCCAGGTTCTGGTGGCCGGCCGCCTCGTCAAACTCGGGCCGGTAGTCCTCCCTCACCTCGGTGGCCCCCACCCGCTCAAGGAAGGGCTCAATCTCCCTAAGCACCAAAGTTGGGGTGGAGCGAAGCACAAAGCGGTCAATGTGGGGGAAGCGCCGGGGCAGGGTCTGCTTCTCCTTGGGCACCAGACAGCCCATCACCGCGATGAAGGGCCTCCGCCCGTTCTCCTTTAGGTGCCTCAGGCGGCCGATGTAACTCTTCACCCGGTCCTCGGCGGTGTGGCGCACCACGCAGGTGTTTACCAGGACGAGATCGGCCTCCTCCAGCTCCCCCACCTTGACTCCGCCCCGGCGGGCAAGCTCCACCGCCAGGTCGTCGCAGTCGGCCACGTTCATCTGACAGCCGAAGGTGGTGATGGCGAAGGTGAAGCGGCCCTCCCGGGCGGGAGTGCGCTCCTCCCCCTCGCCGCCGGTGCGGGGGGAAACCGTCTGGACTCTGCCCCTCTCCATGATCTTCCCAGAGATTATATGGCTGCCTGCTGCCCCTAAGACTTTACCCCCACCCCACCCTCAAATGACCCTGTCTCCCTTTCCCCCATCCCTTATTCCCCTCCCCGCCTGCGGGGAGGGGGCCGGGGGGAGGGGTCTGCCTGCGAGAATCCACCCCTCCCGGCTGCCCTACGGCAGCCACCCTCCCTTCACCAGGGGAGGGAAAACCTGATTCCCCTCCCTGCTTGCGGGGAGGGGTTAGGGGAGGGGTCCTTCCCCCTCCCCGCCTGCGGGGAGGTGCCAGGGGTGGGGTCTTTCCGCGGGGTGAAACCTAGGGGCTAGAGCCCTCCTCCACCAGCAGCCATCTCGCCCCGGGGAAGATGCTTCCCGGGAAGGGCAGGTCGGTCACCACCAGGTCAACCCCCGGCTGGTCGGCCTCCTCCGTGCGGCAGAGGGGAAGCAGGTCCTCCTCCACGCACTCCACCAGCGCCATCACCAGCTCAAGCTCCGCCCTCTCCAGCTGCTCCAGTCGCTCCCGCGCTTCGCCCAGCCGGGCCTCATACTCTTCCAGCCGGGCCTCAATCTCCTCCCGCCGCCGCCTCACCTCCTCCAGCTCGGCCCCCTCCTCGGGGTAGACGAGCTCTCCCTCAAGCTTCTGGCTAAGCTCCCCCAGCTCCTCGCTGAGCCTGGGGTAGCGCGCCTCCAGCTCGGCCACCCGCATGCGGATCTGGTCCCGCCGGCTCTCCCCCGGCTCTTCCAGCTCACGCCTGATCTGGGCCTCAATCCGCCTCCACTCCCCCGGCCGGAGCCTCCTTCCCACCAGTGCCTCCATCCTTGCGGTGAGCCTGCCGATCTCCCCCTGCAGGCGGGCAAGCTCCCCCTCCAGCTCCCCCATCCGCTGGCGAAGCCTGCCCAGCCGCTCCTCCACCTGTTCAAGCTCGGAGAGCCTGGCGGCAAGCTCTGCGATCTGCGCTCCCCCCTCCCCCGGCTCCTCGGGCAAAAGCTCCTCCAGGGTGCGGGACACCTCTTCGTCAACCAGGGCTAGCTCCCGCCGCGCCTCCCTCAGCCGGTGGTGGGCCTCCCAGTAGGGCCGGTGGTGGGAGATGAGCTCCACCAGCCTCTCTGCCGCGGTGCGCACGGCCTGAAACTCATCCGCCCCCCCCACCTTGAAGATGAAGCCCAGCTCGTCGGCCAGCTCCTCCACCCGCTGGGCAAGCTCCTCGCGCCGCCGGATGAGCTCCTGGCGGGTGATCCCCGGGTCCCCCAGCCGCTCCCGCTTCCAGCGATATTCCAGGATGCCGCTCAGGGCCACAAGGGCCGCCCCCGAGAGCATGGCAAGCACCCCTCCCCCCACCAGGAAGATGGTAAGGGCGGGCAGTAGCCAGATGCCCACCGCCGCCGCTCCAATGCCCAGCAGGAGAAAACCGAAGCCGTAGCCGCGATACTCCCCCAGGGTGGCAAGGTCGGGCGCAAGATCGTCCAGCTCGGCAAGCTTCCTCTCCGTCTCGGCCAGCTCCACCTCGGCCAGCCTTAGCTCCTCCAGCCCCTCCCGCGCCCGCTCAAGCTCGCTCACCACAAAGCCGGGGAAGCGCACCATGAGCTGGCGGATCTGGTGCAGGCTGGTCTCGTCCTCCCCCCGCTCAAGCTCGCTCAGCTCCTGCCAGCAGCGCTCCACCTCCTCCACCTGCGCCTGCAGCCGATCCTTGAGCTCCGTGAGCCGGGCCAGCTTTGCCGGGCTGAGCTCGGTGAGCAGGGCGAGCTCCCTGCCCCGCTGCTCCTCCAGCCGGCCCGCCTGGCGGGTGAGGCGGACGATCTCCCGCCCCAGCTCCTGCTGGCGCTCCTCCAGCCTTCTCAGCCGCTCCCCCAGGGAGAGGAGCTCCCCCTTGGCCTCCTCCGGCAGACCCTCCAGGGCCACCTCCCCTCCCGCCTCCTCTCCCAGCGCCCTGAGCTGGTCGGCCAGCCGGCCCCGCTCCCGCCGGGCCAGGATGAGCTCCTGCACCCTGATCCGGTCGCGGATGCGGGAGAGGATCTCAATCTCCTCGGGCAGCCTCTCCAGCTCCCTCTTGGCGGGCAGGCTCAGGGCCAGCTCGTCCCGGTAGCGGTCGGCCGCCCCCCTCAGCCGGCGGCAGCCCCGCTCCACCAGCGCCTCACCGGCCGCCCCCGCCTCGGGCAGGCCAGGGGTGACCAGGTAGCTTTCGGTCCCCCTGGGGGTGGTGAGCACCAGCCCAGCCCGGGCCACCGACACCTGTCCCCCCACCTCCCCCGTCAGGG
>JALSIF010000134.1 GCA_026981635.1 bacterium
GGGGGTGGGGGGGGCGGGGCGGGTGAGCACCGGGGCCAGGATGCCCAGGCGGATCTCCTCCCCCTGGGGAATAAAGTCGGCCCCGCTGGGGCGCAGGGTGGGGGGCTGGCGGGTGAGGAAGAGGTGGCGCTCCGGAGCGGGTATCACCCGGCCCCCAAAGCCTATCTCCACCTGCTTGATGCGCGGCTCGCCCCAGGCAGCGGCTGACAGGAGCAGGGTTGACACTAGAACCGCCAGGGGGAGAGAGCGGGCCACTGTGCTAAATTTTTCCTGCCAACCGCCCAGGGGCCGCCGTAGAGCAGACCTAACCATCCGGCGGCTATTTTAGGCGGCCGGTGGGCTTGGAGTAGGCCATGGGGAACCAGCGGGCAGCGGAGGATTTCGGCCGCCTGATCCGCGAGCTGCGCGTCGCCCGGGGCTTCTCCCAGGGTGAGCTGGCTCGCCAGATCGGGGTTGACCACAGCTACCTGAGCCACATTGAGCAGGGTCGCCGCCGCCCCTCCATCGGAGTGCTCAGGGAGCTGGCCCGGGCGCTGGAGGTGGACTACGAGGAGCTGGCCCGCCGGGCAGGGCTGATGGGAAAGTCCCCCCTGCGCCACTCCCACCGCCGCCGCGGGCCCAAGGTTGACCTGGAGGATCTCTACCGGCTAATTGAGCGCTTCATGGAGGGGTGGGAGCCCATCCGCGGGCGCTACTACACCCCCGCCTCCCCCCCTAAGCGGCGGGCCATCCCCATCTTTGACAAGGTGCCGGCAGGCCTCTTTGACGAGGCCAATGTGGTCTTTGAGTACGACGATCTTGAGCAGCTCGTCCTGGCTGAGGAGGAGCTCAACTATGACCCCCAGGCCTTCGCCCTGCGGGTGAGGGGCGACTCCATGGTGGAGTGCGGCATCCTGGACGGTGATATTGTGGTGGTGAGCCCCAACACCCCGGTCAGGGATGGGGACATCGCGGTGGTGAGCTACGAGGGCCGCGAGACCACCATGAAACGTATCTTCTTCGCCGACGACCACGTGGTCCTCCAGCCCTGCAACTCAAGCTACAAGCCCATCGTGGTGCCCAAGGACGAGAAGCTGAAGATCCTTGGCAAGGTGATCCTGGTTCGCCGCAAGCTCATTGACTGAGTCTGGTTCCACGTGAAACCTAGTCCCAGGGGCTGAGCCCATAGGCCAGATTCCGGTAGGCCTGACTCACTATCAGGTAGAGGGCGTAGGCGATCACCACCGTTCCCACCAGGGAGGCCAGCTCGGGCCATACGGGGAGGTTGACCAGCCAGCCCTCTTTGGGAGGGCTTAGGGGGTTTGACAGGTAATGGACCCGAAAGAGGGCCAGCTGGTAGAGGCCGGAGGGGAAGCTCAGGGAGAGCATCAGCTCAAAGGGTGATAGAAGCATCCCCAGCATGGCCACCAGCAGGGGCAGGGCCAGCAGGTAGTTGGCCTCGGACAGCTCCTCCCCCAAGGAGACCAAGGCAACGATGGTAAGCACCATGAGCACCGCAATCACCACGGGGTAGGCCAGTGCCAGCCCCTTGACCAGCCGCCGCAGGATCGGCCTGGCCCTGGGCAGGGCGGGAACCAGCAGGAAGGGAAACAGGGTGATAAGAACGTCGGGCACCAGCGAGAGCTCCTCCATCCCTCCCCCCTCCACCGAGGCGGTGAAGTAGCCCACCCTCGACCCGGCAATGAAGATGGTGAGGAAGAAAAAGATGATCAGGGCGTAGGCGAGGTCTAGCCCGAAGCGAATGACGGGGTAGCGGCTGAGCAGGAGGTGGGTGGCTGAGCCCAAGAGGAAAAAGACCGTCGCCATCACCAGAGCACCCAGCCAGCCCCCAGCGAGGTAGAGCAGGGAGGTGGGGACGGGATAGTGGAGCAGCAGGCTTCCCCCCCAGCCGATCCCCAGCTTGTCCAGGGGCAGGCCGGCTAGCTTGATAAAGCCTTGGGGGTTAGCTACCACCGCTACCAGGTCTGTGGGGGAGGAGAAGGCGTAGGCAACAATTGAGCCTCCCATCACCATCCAGAGATAGAAGACGGTGAGCCAGCCGGTGAGCAGCCAGGCGTGGAACTTCTCCTCCACCCTCCATCCGGTGGTGAGGAAGAAGGACTCGGTGGCCGCCTGGTCAACCGCGTAGGCCCCCGGCCTGGGCGGAACCACAAACAGGGCGATTATGGCCAGGGCCATGGCGTGAAGCAGCATCACCTGCCGAATGGCGAGGGCCTCCCCAAAGGAGAAAATAAACAGCAGGATGACCCCATTCGCCAGCAGCAGTCCAGACCCGTAAAGCACCAGGAGCCGCCAGCCCAGCCGGTGGAAGTGGGCCCTGAGGTGGTGTCTAAGCAGGGTTAGAAAACCATCGTAGGGTCCCTCGGGGACAAAGGCAGACATCCCTGCTACCCCATTATACGGCGGCCTACTCCCACGCCTCCCTTCCCCGCATCAGGTTACCTATCCCCAGCCGGGCGCTCTCCCAGAGCCCCACCAAGAGGAGCAGGCTCAGGGCTACCATCATCGGCCAGCCGGGCAGGGGTAGATCGGCCCGCTCCGCCCCTGGCGTGAGGCGGGCAAGGAAGAGGAGCTCCCCGTTCAGGGTGGCCTCCAGAATGCTGAAGGGGTTGAGCAGGGCAAGGGCGGGGATGACAAAGGAGATGGGCAGGGTAATCAGCCGGTTCTCCAGCATCCCCTCTGCCAAGTCCCCCCAGCCCGCCAGGCTGAGCAGCACAAAGGCAATAAAGATCACCCCCAGGTATGCCCCCAGGCCGAAGACCAGACCCCGCATCAGCTTCCCCCTGTGGTGCTGAAACCTGCCCTGCAGCGCCATCAGCAGGAGGATCGCAACCAGCAATCCGAGGTCGGGGACCAGGACGAGGAAGGACTGGGGGCTGGCCATGAGCTGGGAGATGCTCACCCTCACCGCCGGCACTCCCAGGGCATAGAGGGCCCCCAGGGGGAAGACCGCCAGGGCCAGAAGTAGCGTCAACGCCCCTTCGCTGAGCCGGCTGCGGGCGTAGAGGCGGAAGTTGATCAGGGCAAGCTCCACCACCGCAAGCTCCAAAAGCACCACCGCCGCCCCCGCCAGCAGGGTGAGGAGCTGGCTGAGGGGAGGAAGGGCCACCACCGGCGAGAGGGGATAGGCGGGGTGGAAGCGGGGAGAGACGTAGAAGCGGTGGTCAAAGGGGACCGGCTCAAAGAAGCCCGCCCCCCACCAGAGGAAGGGGATCAAAAGCCCCCCCACCGCCACACCCAGGAGGGGAAGCAGGGCACTAGAGGTCATGGCGAATA
>JALSIF010000135.1 GCA_026981635.1 bacterium
CCCCGCACCGAGGACACCCTGCCCCGGGCAGGCTAACCCACCACCCACAGCACCAGGGGCATCCCGTCCCTGGGCGGCTCCCCACCGATCTTAACCGCCTGAAACATCCGCCGGCGCGCCTCCTCCGCTGAAACCCTTCCCCCATAGAGGCGGGCCAGGGGCTCCCCCCGCTCCACCTCGTCCCCCACCCTCTTCATGAGCACCACCCCGGCCAGCGGATCAACCGCCTCCCCCTTCACCCGCCGCCCCGCCCCCAGGTCGCGGGCCAGCTCCCCCACCGCCCGCGGGTCAATGGCGGTGACGAACCCCTCCTCGGTAGCCGCCACCTCCGCCACCAGCCGGCCGGGTAGCTCGCTGCGGACCGTCTCCTCAAAGGCGGCCAGCTCTCCCCCCTGGGCGGCGATCCACTCCTCCATCTTCTCCCTCACCAGCCCCTGGCGGTGGACCTCCTCCAGCCGCCGGCGGGCCTCCTGCCGCTCCACTCCCAGGGCGCTGGCATAAAGCTCCACCCCCAGGGCGAGGGTAAGCTCATAGACCTCCTCCTCCGCCTCGCGGCTTTCCGCCACCCTGAGCGCCTCCCACACCTCAACCCCGTTGCCAACCGCAAAGCCCAGGGGGCGGTCCATGCGGCTCATCACCACGGTAAGGTCCACTCCCCCCGCCTCCCCGCAGGCGATGAGGTATCGGGCCAGCTCCTCCGCCTGCTCCCGGCTCTCCATGAAGGCCCCCCGTCCCACCTTGAGGTCAATCACGATGGAGCCGGCCCCACCGGCCAGCTTTTTGCCCACCACCGAGGCGGCGATCAGCCCCGGGCTGTCCACCGTGGCGGTAACGTCCCTCAGGGCATAGAGGGCATGGTCGGCCGGGGCAATCTCTGCCCCGCTCTCAAACACCGCCACCCCCACCTCGGCCACCTGCCGGATCACCCGCTCCAGGGGAAGGCCGGTGATGAAACCGGGAATGGACTCCAGCTTGTCAATGGTGCCGCCGGTAAAGCCCAGCCCCCGGCCGGAGAGCTTGCCCATCCCCAGGCCGGCCGCCGCCATCCAGGGGGCCAGCACCAGGGTCACCTTGTCCCCTACCCCGCCGGTGGAGTGCTTGTCCACCACCGGCCGCCCCACCTCGCTCCAGTCAAGCCTAAGGCCGCTGTCGCGGATGGCCAGGGCCATGGCGGCGCTCTCCCTCAGGCTCATCCCCCGAAGCACCAGCGCCATGAGCAGGGCCGCTGCCTGGTAGTCGGGCACCTCCCCCCGCCCGTAGCCCAAGGTAAACCGCCTTATCTCCTCAGGGCCCAGCTCCCCTCCCCGCTTCTTCCTCTCTATAAGCCCCGTAATGTCCACCTAAAAGAGCATACTCCAACTCAGGGATCAGGCCACGGCAAGGGATCTTCAGATTACAGGGGGATGCGGATGAAGGCCTCCCTTACCAGCTCCACCACCGGCCCGGGGACTACCCCGAAGATGAGCGTCCCCACCAGGGTGAGCAGGTAGACCAGGTCGTAAAGCCGGCTGGGGGAGGGCTTGCGGTAGGCCTCGGTCTCCACAAGCTTTACGTCCATAAACATGGCCACAATCACCTTCAGGTAGTAGTAGACCGAAAAGACCGAGGCCACCAGGGCCAGCACCACAAACCAGGTCCAGCCCGCATGTACCGCCTCCACAAAGAGGAACAGCTTGCCGAAGAAGCCCATGGAGATGGGCAGGCCCGCCAGACTCACCATAAAGATGGTCATCGCATAGCCGGCATAAGGGTTGGTGCGGGCAAGCCCCCGGATGTCGTCCAGGCTCACATCCCCCTTCCCCTCCGGCTCCAGGTAGCTTACGATGAGGAAGCTGCCCAGCACCGCCAGGGCATAGGCCACCAGGTAGAACCAGATATAGCCCCAGGCGATCCTGTCGGGGACCACCAGACCCACGGTGAGGTATCCAGCGTGGACCACGCTGGAGTAGGCCAGCAGGCGCTTGAGGGAGGTCTGGGGGATGGCCATGAGGTTCCCCACCACCATGGTGAGCGCCCCGAAGGCGGCCACCGGCAGCACCCAGTAGGAGCGGTAGTCGGCCATGGTCTGGGCAAAGAGGGAAATCAGGGCATAGAAGAGGGCCGCCTTAACCCCGGTGGCCATAAAGCCGGTCACCACCGAGGGGCTCCCCTGATAGACGTCGGGCACCCAGACGTGGAAGGGGACCAGGGCGATCTTGAAGGCAAACCCCATCAGCACCAGGGCCACCCCCGCCATCAGGAAGGCGGGCCCGTTCAGGGTCATGGTTCCGGCGGCCATCTCCTGGTAGTTGAGGGTGCCAAAGGTCCCGTAGAGCAGGGCGATCCCCATGACCAGAAAGCCGCTGGCAAAGGCCCCCAGCAGGAAGTATTTGAGGGCCGCCTCGCCGCTTTTCAGGTAGTCCACATTGAGTCCCACCAGCACATAGAGGGGAAGGGAGAGCATCTCAATGGCGATGAAGGTAACCACCAGGTCCCGCGAGTAGGCCAGGGTGACCATGCCGAAGACCGAGAGGAAGAGCAGGGGATAGTACTCCGCCTCGTAGAGGCGGATGCGCACATTAAAGACGTGGGACATTAGGGTGACCATGAGCAGGATGAGAAGCAGAAGCAGCACAAAGAGCAGGGTTAGGTTGTCTGCCGCCAGCACCGGGCTTCCCCGCTCCGGCACCACCGGCAGGGTCGGGTAGCGGCCCCACTGCTTGACCGCCTCCACCCCCGCCCAGAGGACGAACAGGCTGGATATAAGCGGCACCACCCAGGCCCCCCGGTTGGTGCGCACATAGGGGAGAGTGAGCTCCAGGACAAGCTGGGTAATCACCGCCAGGAGAAGCACGATCCCGGGCGCAAAGGCTACCCACCACTCCCTCAGGTGGACCACCGGTACCGTGAGTACCGCCTCCGCCGTCACCTGCTAGCCACCTCCCCGGAAGGCTGGTTTGCCGCTCCCTCGGCCGCCTGGGCAACCCCGCCCAGCACCAGCCGGCGGAAGGCCGCCTGGATCCCCTCCCCCAGCCCCTCGCTGGGAGCCCCCTTCTCCTCCTCAATCAGCGGCCGGGCAAGCTCCACCCGCTCGGCGATGGCCCTGAGGGGAGCCTCCATGGGCCGGGTGAAGGGGGTGGGGAAGAGGCCGATCCACAGGGTGACCAGGATAATGGGCAGAAGCACCGCCACCTCAAGCTGGTCCAGGTCCCGAAGCTTCAGGTTTTCGGGGTTGGTCACCTCGCCGTGGAAGAGCCGGCGGTACATCCAGAGCAGATATACCGC
>JALSIF010000136.1 GCA_026981635.1 bacterium
CTGGGCTCAAACCTGGGCGACCGCCGGGCGCACCTGTCCCAGGCAGTGGGGGAGCTTGCCCCGCTGATGAGCGATCTTTGTATCTCGCCGGTCTACGAGAACCCGCCCCTAGGCATCCCCTCCCGGCGATCCTTCCTCAACCTATGCCTGGCGGCAAGGTGTGAACTTCCCCCCGGGGAACTTCTAAAGACCTGCCGGGAGCTGGAGCTTTCGTTGGGGCGAAGGGAGCTTCCCAGCGGTGACCGGCCGCTGGACATTGACCTCATCTTCTACGACGCCCTGGTCCTGACCTCGGCCAAGCTCACCCTCCCCCACCCCCGCTGGAGAGAGAGAAGCTTCGTGGTTCAGCCCATCTATGACCTGGCCAAAGCTAACCAGTGGGTGCGGGTGTGGCTTGAGCGCCAGTGGGGACTCAACCTCTCCCACCTTTCGGGGCTGGCCAAGCGGCTGAGAAGGGTCCATCCCCTAACCGAAGTGGACCCTCCCCTGAAGGTGGAGACAGGGCAAAAGCCCTTGGAGTAGCTATCCTCCTGTCTCCTGCTCCTCAGTGGAGCCTTCCTCCTCCCCTGCCGGGGCCTCAGGCTCGGGGGGCGGATTCTCAATCTGCTCCAGAAGCTCCTCCGCCTTATCCCTCACCCAGCCGGGAAGCCCTTCGCGGGTTAGGAGCTTTCCGAGCATCTCCTTGGCCCGCTCCTCCTCGCCCCGCTTAGCGTAGGCCCAGGCCAGGTATATCTGGGGCTCCGGGTAGGAGGGATTTCCCTTTGCCTGCTCGGTGAGGATGGAGATTGCCTCCTCCACCTCCCCCCTCACCAGCAGGCAGGCACCGTAGCGGGTCATCACCGTGGGGTCGGCCTTTCCCTGGTCAATGATCTCACGGTAGAGCTCCTCGGCCTCGGCGAACTTGTTGTTGAAGAAGTAGCTATGGGCCAGGCGCAGGCGGGCATAGAGAGAGTCCGGGTACTTTGCGGTGGTTATCTTTAGCCGCTCTTCGTCAACGATAAAGCTGAGTGGGTGGTGATCCGGTCTGAGTATGAATCCAGCCATTTGGTTCTGGCCAGGACTCTCTTCTAGTTCAGCTTCATCCTGGTCGGTGCCGATGGGACCAGGCTCTGGTTCCGGCTTAGGCATGGGCGAAATAAGCCAGACATAGAACATGGCCAGCGGCACCGCCACCAAAAGCCAGGTTGACCAGCTGGCCCCTGGCCGCTCTCCCCTGTCCCTGTTTCGCCTCTCCATCGGTGCTCTTCCTCCCCCGCGGGGCTGCTTTCTAGCGCTCCCCGTGGCTGCGGTCCACCAGCTTCTCCTTGAAACGGCGGACCTCCCGTTCTACCACATCATAGGCCAGGTCAAAGCTTCCCCTGAAGCTGGTGCTGGCCTCGTCGGCCCGGAAGAAGGCCTTGGGCACCGTCACCTTGATCTCCACCCGGTGGGGCTTGTCTCCACCGCCACCGTGGACCTGGTCAAACAGCACCTCCACCCGCTGGATGTTATTGAAGAAGCGGGAAAGCTTCTCCAGCCGGCGCCTGACGTGCTCCTTGAGCTCCTCGGAGACCTGGCAGTTGTGCTCCTGGATGGTGATCTGCATGGGACACCCTCCTCGTCCAATGATCCCATTTCTACCCCCAGGGTTCAAAGCTTAGCCCCTCTCTTCCCTAGGGGCTAAAGAACCTGACCACGTCCAGCCCGTCCACCCGCGAGGTGTTGGTCATGAGGATCAGGGTGTCGGGCGAGCCGGAAGGGCGGTAGATCACCTTCACCGGGCCGTTTATTCCCGCCTCGCCCGCGTCCTGGAACTCTATGGGTTTGGCAAATCTGCCCACTCCGGGGGTGTCATTAAGCAGGTTTAGCAGGTAGACCTGGTCGGTGTTGAAGCTTAATGCCACCAGCGCATTCACCGGCGGGATGGTCTCTAGGTCAAAGACCGCATCGCTCTGGTCGGGGCGGGGCGGATAGAGCTGGATGGGGTTGTTTGGTCCCCTTAGGGTAGTGCCATTAGCTAGGTCCAGCTTGAAGATCCAAGGGTTGGTGGAGCTTGCCAGGTAGGCAACGCTTTGCCCGGGCACCTTCTCCAGCGCACCGGGGCCGGTCTGGCCCAGGTTGAAGAGTCCCTGGGAGACACCGGAGGAGTTGAAGATCTCTACTCCCCCCGCGTCCGTAGTCTCTACCCGGGGGCCGGTGAAGTCAAAGGAGCCGGTCTCCACCACATAGAGCAGCCCCCCGATGGCGTAGGCGCGGGTGGGGTTTTTTAGCTGGGTGTTTATGGTGCCGGTTACTGTGCCTGCCTCCGGGTCAACCACCGTCACCGTCCCCTGCCCCCAGCTTGCCTCGTTCTCCGGAGTGGAGAAGTCGTCAAAGGACTCAATGTTGGCGTTGGGGATGTAGAGGCGGCCGGCCAGGTAGGCAGGCTTGCCGGGACTCTGGAAGAAGGCCCCGTTGGCGATGTCAATCCGGCGGACGAGCTGGCCGGTGGCCAGGTTTAGGATGTCCACCTTGTTCCCGTTATCCGGACTGAAGCCGTTGTTTACCACCGCCACCCAGCCTTTGTCAGACATCACCACCACAAAGCTTGGGCTGGCTCCCTCACCTGCGTCGTAGGTCCATACCCTCACCCCGGTGTCGGGATTGATCGCCACCACCGAGTTGGAGCCGCTGTTGGCAACGATGAGCAGCCTCCCGTCAGGAGAGAGGACCATGTCGTTAGGGAAGCTTCCCCCGGTGGAGAAGAGGTTGGTAAAGAGGGCGGGCGAGGGGGGCAGGTTTACCACCGTGGTCCCTCCACCACCGCAGCCCGCCAGGGCAAGCAGAGAAAGAGCAAAGAGTGCGGCCACCCAGAGGCCGATAACCCTTGTCCTGAAAGCCTTCATCTTGCATCTACCTCCTTTGAGCTTTTCTCTACCACCTCAGGGTGAACCGTGCCTCCCAACTCCTCCTCGGCAGGGGAAAGTCAAACTGGTCGTACCTGCCCCGGCCCAGCAAATCGTAACCGGAGAGGAAGACTTTTGACCGCTTTCCCACCCTCCAGCCAAGGCTGAGGGAGAGGTCGGCCACCCTGCGAGCGGCCAAGGTTGCTTGGGGGCGGAAGGGGCGGGGGGCCGTCCAGGTGAAGGCGGCCCTGCCCTCCAACCGGCCCCATTTTCTTCCCAGGGCCATCCCCACCTGCCAGAGGGGAAGGCCAGGCAGATCGGAACCGTCGCTAAACTCCGCCTCAAGGTAGCTAGCGGTGAGGGAGAGGGAAGCACCTTCGCCAGGGAGGGCCCGCTGCC
>JALSIF010000137.1 GCA_026981635.1 bacterium
GGTGAGGCTTCCCTCGGCCACTCCGGCAAGCTCAACCTGGCCGGGAGCAAAGAGAGCGGCGAGATCGGCCAGGGTGAGCCGGTCGGTAGCGACGGTGAGGGATACCCCCTCCCGGGCGAGGGCCGATCGGGAGGGGTTGATCAGCTCCAGGAAGGAGAGGGGGACACTGCCCGAGGCGGTGAGCCTGCCCCCGTATCCCCCCTGGGTGGCGGGGGACAGCTCCAGGTAGCGCAGCTCGGTCCTGCCCCCCTCACTGTGGATGAGCCCCTGCAGGGTGCGCAGGCTGAGGCGGGAGATAATTATCTGGGTGCCAGAGAAGTCCAGGTCAAAGACCGGCCGCCCCTCAGGATCGGAGGTGAGGGTGAGGCGCAGACCCACCCTCCCCTCCATGGGTGGCAGAAGGCCCGGGAGCAGGGCGCCGATCAGGCTCAGGTCACCATAGGGAAGCTCCAGGGTGATGAGGCTCTGGGCCGGGTCCCGCAGGTGGTAGATGCCCTGGCCGGTGAGGGTTCCCCAGTCGCTGTCCAGGCTGAGCTCGTCAAAGCTGATCACCTCCCCCCGCTTGGCGAGAGATAGGCGCAGCACCCCTGGTCCCGCCTGGCCGATGCTCAGCGCCTGGCTCTCCACCACCAGGCTGAGGTCGGGGTTGTCCACTGGCCCCTGGCCGGAAAGCTCGCCAAACAGGGGCCCGGAGACCTGGCCGAGCTTGCCCAGGCCAGTAAGTGCAGCCAGGGTGCCGGCATCTATCCCACTCAGCTTCAGCCTTGCCCCCAGATGGCTCACCCCCTGGGCGAAGCCGAGGTCAAGGACTCCCTCAAGCTCCCCCAGCCGGTCCCTCACCAGCAGGCGGGAGAGGTGGAGCTTGAGCCCCAGGGGCGGGGTGGGGGAGGGGGGAGCTGCTGCCTCTCCCGCCCTCTCCTGCAGGGGGAAGGGCAGCCAGCTTCGGCCGGGCAGGAAACCTCCCCCAACGGCGGGAGAGGTCTGACCAGTCAGGGACCAGCCCGGCAGGGGGGGAGAGGAGCTGTTTCCTGGCGGAGAAAGGGACCCCAGCTTACCTGTGGTGACCGGAGGGAGTGGAGAGGTTCGCGCGGGCGGAGCGGGGGTCAGGCTGGCGGTAAACTCCAGCCTCTCCAGGGGCCGTTTGCCGATCATGGCCAGGTCTGAGCGGTAGCTGGCCACCAGGGTGGGCCAGCGGAGCGGCCCACTCACCGTCAGGGTAAGCTCTCCGGTGGTAACCAGGGGATAGCCGGGAGCCAGCAGCTGGACGAAGGGGGTGATACCCAGCTCGGGTGAGTGGAGGGTAAGGGCCAGCTGGTCAGGGCGGACCACCCCCTGAAACTCCACCAGCCCCCCCTCAAACAGGAAACTTCCCCCCTCCACCAGCAGGATGCCCCCCTCCATCTTGCCCTGCCCGCGGATCTCCTCCAGCCTGAGCTCCCCTCCACCGGCGGGCAGGATCAGGCTTCCCCCGGCCAGGCGCAGGCTGGCCTCGGGTCGCTCTCCCCGCCGCCAGAGGAGGGAAAAGCTTATGGGCAGGTTTCCCCCGCTTTCCGCCACCAGCAGAGCGGGGGAGAGGTGCCTGAGCTGCCCTTTCATCTCCATCCGACCCGGTCCGGGGAGGGAGAAGGAAAGCTGGCCGGCCAGCACCGGCGAGCTGAGGCTGAGGGAGCCGCTACCCTCGTCCTGCAGGTAGGAGAGCTTGCCGCGGAAGGGAAAGCTAAGCTCCCCCGACCGGGCTTCTCCTGTCAGGGTGGAGGTAAACACTCCTCCCTTGAGGTAAAACTCGGCCCCCAGCCGGGGGATCTCCATACCCGGGAGGCTAAGCCCCTCAGCAACCACACTGCCCTGCCAGCCCATCCTTGGTGCATAACTTAGTTGGGCGGCAAACCCCGCCCTCAGGGGGGGCTGGCTGAGACTCAGATGTCCGCTTACGGCTGCCCGCCTCAACCTTCCCTCGGCCAGCTCAAGCTCTCCGCTGGCCTCCCTCAGCGCCATGTCGCTGATCCGAACCTCCGGTGAGGCCAGAGTCAGGGTGATGCGGGGGGGCCCTCCCAGGCGGCCCTCAACCACACCCTCCCCCGACAGGTCTCCCCTCAGCTCGGCGGGGAGGGGAATCCCCGCTTGGGTGAGCAGCCTGAGGGGCAGGCTCTCTGCCACCACCGCCCCCTGGTAGGAGCCCTTACCCACCACCCCGCTGGCCGCCAGGGTGAACCCTTTCCCCCTGAGCTCGGCCCGCTCCAGGACGAGCAGCTCGCCCTCGCTGTGGGCCTGGATCCGGCCCCTCAGGCCCCGCTGACCGAAGAGGCTGAGTTCATCAAGATCTGCCTTGAGCTCCAGCTGGGGGGGGTGGCCCCTTTTCAGGCCCAGCCTGATATCGGCGGAGACCACTCCCGCCGGCCTTGCCCCGGAGGGGAGGGCGAAGAGGTGGCTGAGCAGACTTTGATCAAGCTTCCCCAGGTCCGCCAGCCTGAGGGAGAGGACGGCATCCAGGGAATCTGGCCGCACCAGGGCCTCCTTAACGGTGAGGGAGCCGCCGAGGTATGCCGCCCGGGCCCGGGTGATGCGTATCCCCCTGAGATCTGCCACCCAGCCACCCGCCAGCTCCACCTGCCCCAGCTCCACCTCTCCCAGGGATAGCCGGGGCAGGCGGAGGCTGAAGCTCAGCCCCCTAAGGGTAGTTATGCCCCGGCGGTGGGAGAGCTCAAGCGTTAGGTCGGCTTCTCCTCCCGGGCCGGCCATCCTCTCCGCCAGGGGAAAGAAGCGAGCTACCGCGCCAAGGAGCTGGTCTGCTGGCTGTCGCCTGAGGCTGATCCCTAGCTTCCAGCCGCCGGGGTCAAACTTCCCCTCCAGCCGTCCCACCACCGGTTCGCTCAGGTTGAGGCGGAATCCTCCCCCCTCTCCCCCCGCCGGCAGCCACAACCTCCCCCGGGAGATGGCCAGGCCGAGAGTGGGTTCGGTGGTCGGCTCGGGCAGGGGCTGGGCCAGGCCGAGCAGGGTGCGCACCTTGGGGGGTAGCTCCTTCCCCAGGGGGGGAAGCTCCTTTATCCGCCAGGCCTGGTCCAGGTAGCTGAGCCTGAGCTCGGAGGCGGTGACCACCACCGTCCACTTGGAGCCTGGGCGCTCGGTGGGAGGGCGGAGGAGCTTGCTCAGGTTGAGCTTTCCGTCCCGGAACCTAGTCAGGTTGAGCTCAGCCCCCGCCAGGTGGATCCTGAGCTGGCGGGTGAGGGGAACCACTCCCACCGAGACCCGGCTGGCGTGGAGCACCACCTCTCCCGCTGGATCCTTGAGCACCGCCTCCCTCAGCACCAGGGTGGAAATCCCCCCCAGGCTGGCCTCCGCATAACTGAACTGGCCGTTAATGCTCTCTCCGATGAACTCAGCCAGCCTCTCAGCCGCCAGTCGGTTGAGGGGCGCCCTGAGAAGGTAGAGTGCCGCGAGAAGAAGGGCAAGCAGGAGGAGGGCCCTCCGCCCCCAGCGCCCGATCCTGGCGAGGGGGGACTGCCTGCCCGCTTTCCCCTTACCTGAGTTTCTCTGGTGGGTCAATGCCTAAGCCCTAGAAGTCAAAGCGGAGGCCCAGGGTGAGGTGATTATCCTGGAAGGCGTCCTCCACCCCGAAGACCAGCCGGTAGCCCGGGCCGATGGGGTAGGTGAGGTAGGCGTTGGTCTTCACATCGTTGGGGTCATAGACATCAAGGTCCAGCGCCGCCTCCCCCAGGAGCAGCCTTGTGCCCAGGGCCCACTTCCCCCGGTGGATGCCTCCCCGAAGCTGGACCGGACCCTGCCAGGTGCCCGCTTCCAGGGTGAGCTTGCCCCCCTCTCCCAGGTTGTCCACCCCGGTGAGGAAGGCGCTGTCACCCATGCGAAGCTCCAGCCTGAGGTCGCCGCGAAACTCGTCCTCCCTCTTCGGGTCGCGGGTGAGCAGAGCGCGCTGGGTGATGCTCTTGGAGAACTGGATGTTGTCCTCCTCCCCCTCTCCCTCGGTGCCCAAAAGGTCGTTTATCCCCGCCACCGCCCGGTCAACCCGGGTGAGGGTCTCGTTTAGGTGGACTACCGTCTTCTTGGCCTCCTCCACCGTCTCCTTGGTGAGCCTGGCCGCCGCCACCAGACTGGACTTCACCTCCGGGTCGCCGGTGATGTCAGAGATGTCAGAGAGGATCTCGTTTAGCTCCCTTGAGCTTTGGTCCAGGTTCTTGGCCAGCTGGTTGAGGGAGGAAAGCAGCTCCTCATTGGTCAGCGCCTGGCGGATCTGTCTGGCCAGAATGGCAAAGTTTTCCGCCGCCGCCTGCATGTTGGCGGTGGTGGCGCTGATCTCGTCGGCATTCTCCACCACCACGCTGTTTAGGGAGGTGATCAGCCGGTTGATGTTGTCAAGGGTCTCGCCCACCTGCTGGTTAAGCTCCTTAAGGGACCTGCCCAGGGGGTCCTCCTCTAGGTAGCGGTTGAGGTTGTCAACCAGCTGACTTGCGTTGGCCAGCAGCTCCACCCCCCGGGTCATCATTTCGTTAAAGTCGGGCCCCTTGTGACCGGTCTCAAAGGTGTGGCCCGGAGCTACCTCCTCCCCTGGCTTGGGCGGACCTGTGGGGAAGTCAACCGCCACGTAGCTCTCCCCCAGGTAGCCGGAGGAGAGGATGGTGAAGGTGGCATCCTCGGGCAGCCTGAAGCTCTTTGCCAGTTCCAGCTTCAGTCTGGCCCTCCCCTGATCATCAAGGCTGATAGATGCCACATAGCCCACCTGCATTCCCGCCTTCTTGACCAGGCTCTGCTCCTGGATTCCCTCCACGCTGTCAAACACAACATAGACCGGATAGGTGGGTTCGGCCATGCTCACCCTGACCAGGGAGAAGGCCAGCCAGCCCAGGATCACCGCCGCCACCAGGACCACGCCAACCTTGACCTGAAGGCTAAGTTCGCTCGTGTCCATCTCTCCTCCTACCTCCTAGTGACGATGCTGGTCGTCAACTCCTTCAGCGGGGGAGCCCTTCTGGCCCGCCGCAATCAGCCTTCTTAGTCCGGCGGTGAAGGCCTTGACCCTGGGGTCTTCTGAGGTCAGCAGCTTTTCCGGGCTCCCCACCTGGTTAATCTTTCCCCCGCTGAGCATAAGGACCTCGTCGGCCACCTCCATCACCGTGTCCAGGCTATGGGTGACCACGATGCTGGTCAGCCCCAGACGGCGGTTGGTCTCAACGATCAGCTGGTCCACCACCTCGGTGGTGAGGGGATCAAGGCCGGTGGTGGGCTCGTCGTAGAGCAGAAGCTCGGGCTCAAAGATGAGGGTGCGGGCCAGCGCCACCCGCTTCTTCATCCCCCCGGAAAGCTCATTCGGCATCTGTCCCGCCGCTTCCTCAATGCCCAGTTTCTCAAGCACTTCCATCACCCTTCGGCGGCGCTGGGCCGGAGGCACCCGCTCCACATACCTTAGGTAGAACTCCACGTTCTCGTAGACGGTAAGGGAATCAAACAGCGCCCCCTCCTGAAAGACCAGGCCAATGCGCCCGCGCAGGCTGCCGTCGTGGTTGGCCAGGTAGGGCTCCACTCCAAACACCTCAATCCGGCCGGCGGTGGGACGGATGAGCCCCATGATCAGCTTCAGGATGGACGACTTTCCCGCCCCGCTGGGGCCGATGATGGCGACGACCTTCCCCCCCTCCACGGTGAAGCTTGCCCCCTCAAGCACCCGCCTCCGGCCGTAGCTGAGGCTCACCCGGTCAAAGCGGACCACCACCTCCTGCCTGCCTCTCTCCCCCCGCTCCATGGCTAGAACAGCACCGGCAGCAGTATCAGGTCAAGGGCAAAGATGAGCACGATGGAGGTGGTGACCGAGGCGGTCACCGCCCGGCCCACCCCGGCTGCCCCGCCGGTGGAGCGGTAGCCGTAGACCACCGCCACCAGGGTGACGGTGGAGGCAAAGACCAGAAGCTTGATCAGGCTGGCGTAGTAGTCCCACACGTCCACGAACAGGCCCGAGTACTGGACGAAGGTGGAAAGGGACATGCCGATCTGGGCCTTGGCCATGAACCAGGCCGAGTAGTAGCCGGCGTAGCCGGCAAAGACCGCCACCACCGGCATCATGATCAGGGCAGCCAGCAGGCGGGGGATGGTGAGATACCAGTCGGGGTCAACGTGCAGGGTGCGAAGGGCGTCTATCTGCTCGGTCACCCGCATGGCGCCGATCTCGGCGGTGATGGAGGCGCCCACTTTTCCGGCAAAGACCACCGCGGTAAGGACAGGAAGAAGCTCGCGAAGCTCAATGAGGAGGATGGAGCCGGGTAGCAGTAGCTGCGCCCCCCGCTCGGCAAGCTCCCTCGCCATCACATAGCTAAGGGACGCCCCCACGAAGGACTGGACCAGGGCGGCGATGGGGATGGTGTCCACCCCCAACAGGGCCATCTGGCGGATAAGCAGGGCGGGGTTGACTCTAAGGGTGGCGATGCGGGCGGAACAGCGCACCAGCAGCAGGGCGACCGCACCAATCAGGGCAAAGATGTCGGTAAGCTGGCGTATCAGGGTCATGGGGCTGTCCCAGGCAGGCTAGGATAACACAGCCCGAGCCCCTCGCCGGCCTATAATCCGCCCGCCATGCCCGGCACGACCATCACCTTTGAACAGGCCGAAGAGTACCTCTACCACCTCACCCCGGGCAAGGTTGAACTGGGCCTGGAGCGCCTGAGGAGGGTGCTTAAGGTGCTGGGCGACCCCCACCTGGAGCTTCCCTGTATCTTGGTGGCAGGCACCAACGGCAAGGGCACCGTGGTCACCGCCTTGGCCTCGGTGCTGGCCGAGCGCTACCGGGTGGGCGCCTTCGTCAAACCGCATCTTGTCTCCCTGGTGGAGCGGGTGCAGGTGGACCGCCGGCCCATCTCCCGCCATCTCTTTGCCGAGCTTACCGACCGGGTGCGCCGGGCGGTGGCGGAGGCGGGGGTGCACCTTACCTACTTTGAGCAGACCTTCCTCATCGCCCTGCTGGGCTTCCTAACTGAGGAGGTGGAGCTGGCCGTCTTTGAGGTGGGGCTGGGTGGAAGGCTTGATGCCACCAACGCCATGGAGCCGGTGGTCTCGGTGATCACCACGGTGGACCTGGACCACACCCATCTCCTCGGCGAGACGGTGGAGGAGATCGCCCGCGAGAAGGCCGGCATCATGCGCCCCAACGCACCGGTGGTGGTGGGGAGACTCCCCGACGCCGCCCTGGCGGTGGTCCGCCAGCAGGCCCACCGGCTGGGTTGCGAGGTCCACCAGGTGGGCCATGAGCTTGACCTCATCGGCTACGACCCCGACCGGATGGTGGTGCGCTTCTTCCTGGCCGAGGACCAGGGAGAGGTTGACCCCCTCACCACCCCCATGTGCGCCCTCTACCAGCTGGAAGACCTGGCGGTGGTGCTGCGCACCCTGAAGGTGATGCGCCAGGTGGGCATCCCCACCACCCGCAAAGATGTGGTGCGGGGGATGAGGCGGGCCTTCATCGCCGGCCGCTTTGACCTGCGCTTCGTCGGCGGCCAGCCGGTTCTGTTTGACGCCGCCCACAACCCCTCCGGCGCCCGCGCCCTGGCCGAAAGCCTCATATGGTTCTGCCGCGAGAACCGCTGGCCCTCCCCGGAGGGGAGGCTGGAGCTTCTGTTTGGCTGCCAGGCTACCAAGGACCCCAGGGCGATGCTGGCGGAGCTTGCAGGTCTTGTCCGCCGGGTCTACCCCATTGAAATTCAGGTCCTCTCCCCCGCACCCAAAGAGGAGATCGCCCAGGCGGCAAGGGAACTTGGCCTTGAGGTGGAGGTGACCGGCGGGTGGCAGGAGGCCCTGGAGCGGGCCCTCATGAGCTCGGAGGGAGAGCTTCCGGTGGTGGTTTGCGGAAGCATCTACTACCTGGGGCAGATCTATCGCCGGCTGGGCCTTGACCCCTTCCCCATGGATGGGGCCTGAACGGTGGAAGCCTAGGAGCCGAGGAGCTTTATCTTCTCCGTGTGATAGATGGGCCTTCCATGGGGCCAGAGGGTGAGCACCCTCACATCCCCCCTGACTTTGGTCTGGCAGGCAAGCCTGATCACCGCCTTGAGCTCCCCCCAGGTCACATAGCCCACCCCCACCGCATGGCCGTGGTCGGGGTGGTAGGGGGCCGGGTAGTCGGTGGAGAGGTTGAGGCCGAAGAGGATGTGCAGGGGATCAAGCCCGTGCAGCAGGGAGTGCCACTTCTCCACAAAGGTGGGCGGGGTGACGTTGGCCGCACTGGTCAGCGCCACCAGGCAGGTTCCGCAGAGGCCGTGCCCCCGGCAGTTGAGGATATTGAAGGGGGGTTTGTAGAGGTTTACCCCGCAGGCCAGCGCCGCGGTGCGCAGGTCCACCCCCTCTTCCACATCCACGTGGACCTTCTCGTGGTGGAAGTAGACCCGACAGACCTTTCCCCGCCTAGCCACCTTGGCCACCTCCGCTGGTCGTTGTTCTAGGCGTCTCGCTTCTCAGGCTCTCGGGGGCAAACTGGCGCTCGTATTCGGCTACCGGTAGCATCACGCTCTCCGGCACCAGGGTGCGCACGATCACATCCTCCTGTCCCACCAGGGTCTGACAGGCAAGCACCCGCCTGCCCAGGCTTCGCCGGCGTCGCTCCTGCTCCTCCCGCCTGGCCTTTATCCTGGCCTGATATTCCAGATACTGCTTGGGCCAGAAGAGGCGGGCGATGGGGCCGCCCGGCCCGGCCAGCAGACCGAACAGGATCCAGCCCACCCAGGAGCCATAGAAGACGGCCAGGCTGATCAGCGTCCACCAGGTGGTCTGCCAGGCCACCTGCCGGTCAACATTGGAGAGCTTGAAGATGCTCACAAAGAGATCGTCCAGGACGGGCTTGCCGTTGGCAAAGACCACAAACCAGGTGTAGGCAATGGTAAAAAGCCCAATCAGCAGGGGAAGTCCCACCAGCCAGAGGGGGAGGTTGAAGCCGGGCAGCTTCTCCCGAAACTGCAGGTTGTGCAGGCGCATGTGCAGCCGGTCAAGGTCCACCGCAATAGGGCCAAGCTTTATGGGCGGCCGCTTGCGGGAGACCGAGTGGGGGTTTATCACCTCAACCTGGCACGAGCCGCAGAGCCCCTTGCCGCCGCAGTTTAGGACGTTGAAGGGGCGCGGATAGATGTTTATCCCCTCCTGGATGGCCACGCTGCGCAGGTCCTGGCCCGGCTCGGCCGAACAGCGCCTTTTCTCCCGCTCAAAGTAGACCCAGGGCATGGCTTGAGGCGAGCGAATTCTAACATAGCCAGGCGCCCCTCGCCGCCCTGCCGGCCTGCTAGATTAGGGGCCAAGGCCGTGGGGAGAAGCACTACTAGACCCCTGGTTGAACCCCGTCGCCTGGCCGCCATGGCCAGCTTCTGGTTTGCGGTCCACTTCTTCTGGACGGTGGTGCTGTCGGTCTTCGTCCAGTCCCGCCTGGAGGAGCTGAGGGAGCTTGGCCGCCTCCCCTTCCCCGAGGGGACCTCCCTGGCCCTGATCCTGGCCAGCGGGGCCCTCTTCTCCATCGCCGTTCAGCTTTCGGTGGGCTTTCTCTCCGACCACACGGTGGGCCCCTATGGGCGGCGCAAGCCCTACCTGGTCAGCGGGGCGCTGATGGCGGTGGCGGCCATCTTCGCCCTCTTCCTCTCGCCAAGCTTTATCTCCCTGCTTCTTTCATACCTGGGGGTCCAGTTTGCGGTCAACTTCGCCTCGGTCCCCTACCAGAGCTACCTGCCCGACCTGGTCCCCCCCACCATGCACGCCCGCGCCTCGGCCTACCTGGGGGTGGCTCATCTATCGGGAAAGCTTTTGGGGCTTATCTCCTTTGCCCTGCTGGTTTTTTTCAGTGCTCCCCGGGTAGTGCTGCCGGCCACCTTCGCTCTGGTCTTTCTCGCCGCGGCGGCCATTACCGTGCGCGGGGTGGGGGAGGGGCCGGCCGAGGAGCCGGTCACCGAGCTGGACCTCAGGCGCGTCCGCCACCTGCTTCCCCGCAGCCGGCTGGTCTTCCCCGCCCTGCCCGAGGAGGGACTCTGGTCCGCCGCCTGGCGTCGCTTTGCCGACTTCAGCCTGCCCACCGGGGGCGACTTCTTCTGGGTCTGGCTTAGCCGCCTGGTGGCACATCTTGGCTTCTACACCTTCCTTGACTTTCTCTACTACTACGTAAGAAGCGGGCTCAGCACCGCCGGCCTCATCCCTGGCATGGAGGACCCCCAGCAGGTGCTCACTCCCCTTATCCTGGTGGTGGCGGTGCTGGCCGGCTACCTGGGCAACTGGCTGGCCGGCCTTCTGGGCGACCGCTACCACAAGCGCACCCTGATCTGGCTTAGTCTCGCCTTGGGGGCCGTCTCCTTGGTGGGCTTCATCCTTACCGAGAGCTACTTTGTCGCCCTAGTTATGGCGGTGGGCATGGGGGCCGGCTGGGGCGCCTTCCTCACCCTGGACTGGGCCTACGCCACCACCCTGATGACGCCGGAAAAGAGCGGCCGCTTCATGGGCCTGTGGGACGTCTCCACCTTGCTTCCTCAGGTTGCGGCAAGCACCATTAGCGGCCTCGCCCTGGATCGACTCTCCTCCCTCTTCCTCGCCCAGGGCCTCAGCCCCCAAGTGGCCGAGGCCCAGGCGGTAAGGCTGATCTTCTTTTCCATCATCTTCTGGTTCGCCCTGGCCAGCCTGCTGCTTATCAGGGTGAGAAGCGGAGCCCCCCTGGCCAGCACCTCTTAGGCCCTGGTTCACTACGGCCTCACCCCGGGTTTGTTTTCCCTGCCGAGGGCAGGTATCATCAGAGCGATGGATCTCCGCACCAAGGCCCGCCTGGTGGAGAAGGTGGCCCCCTGCCGCTACCTGGGGCGGGTTGAGCGGGTGGCGGGGATCCTCATTGAGGCGGTCACCCCCAAGGTCTCCATCGGCGAGATCTGCTACATCCTCTCCGACTACACCGACCTTTCCGCCCCCGGCCACCCCCGCCGCACGGTGCGCATCCCTGCCGAGGTGGTGGGGATCGACCGGGAGCGCACCTACCTCATGCCCTTTGAGTTCGTGGACACCATCTCGGCCGGCGCACCGGTGGAGACCACCGGCAGCCCCTTTGCGGTGAGGGTGGGGGAGGAGCTGCTGGGCCGGGTGCTTAGCGGCCTCGGCACCCCCATTGACCAGGGTGGGCCGGTGGAGCCTCCCCATGTGGCGCCGGTGGTAAACCGCCCCCCCCGGCCCCTGGAGCGCCCCCGCATCAGCGAGCTGCTCTCCTCGGGGATAAAGAGCATTGACTGCCTGGTGGCCTGGGGCAAGGGCCAGCGGCTGGGGATCTTTTCCGGCTCCGGGGTGGGCAAGTCCACCCTGCTGGGGATGATCGCCAGAAACTCCAGCGCCGACGTAAACGTGATTGCCCTGATTGGCGAGCGGGGCAGGGAGGTGCGCGAGTTTATTGAGCGTGACCTGAGGGAGGAGGGGCTGAGGAAATCGGTGGTGGTGGCGGTGACCAGCGACGAGAGCCCCATCATGCGCCTCAAGGGGACCCTGGTGGCCCACACCATCGCCGAGTACTTCCGCGACCGGGGAAGGGATGTCCTCCTGCTCATGGACAGCCTCACCCGCTACGCCTACGCCCTGCGCGAGGTGGGCCTGGCCCTGGGCGAACCCCCCACCACCCGGGGCTACACCCCCTCGGTCTACGCCCGCATCCCCCAGCTCTGTGAGCGGGCCGGGCTCACCGAGCGGGGCTCCATCACCGCGGTCTACACCGTGCTGGTGGAGGGGGACGACCTTACCGAGCCGGTCTCCGATATTGCCCGAAGCGTCCTGGACGGCCACGTCACCCTCTCCCGGCGGCTGGCCAACGAGGGCTTCTATCCCCCGGTGGACGTACTTGACTCGGTGAGCCGCCTGATGTACGACCTGGTAAGCGAGGAGCACCGCCAGGCCGCCCAGTGGGCCAGGCAGGTGCTGGCTACCTACCGGGAGGCGGAGGAGCTGATCAACATCGGCGCCTACCAGCGGGGCAACAACCCCCGCATTGACCATGCGGTGGACTTCTACCCCCGGCTGATGGAGTTTTTGCGTCAGGATCGGGCGGAGAGGGTGGAGTATGCCCGTTTCCTGGCCCAGTTCATTGAGCTTTGGCGGACCGCCCAGGCCCAGGCCTAGAAGGCTTTCCCCTCGGCGGAGGTATTAGGTGAAGCTCCGGCTGGGCTTTGATCCTGCCGGCTTATCTGCTAGCATTTCCCCTCCCCTGGAGGGCAACCTACCGAGGACCACGAGATGGCAGTAAAGATCAGGCTAACCAAACTGGGCAAGAAGAAGGAGCCCTACTACCGCATCGTGGTGGTGGATGCGCGCGAGGCGCGCGACGGCCCCTACATTGAGCAGGTGGGGTTTTACAACCCGCGTCGCGACCCGGAGGAGGTGCGCTTCAACGAGGAGCGCCTGCTCCACTGGATCAGCGTGGGGGCCATCCCCACCGAGACGGTACGCCGGCTGATGATGAAGTACACCAAGGTACCGGTCCCCCCCCGCAAGGGGGAGCCACGCTGGAAGCGGGAGCGGTTTAGAAGGTGGGTCAAGGCAGCCCTGGCCGGTGAGCCCTTTGAGCTCACCGGGGCTGGCGAAGGGGAGCCCCAGCCCGCCTCCGATCATGAGGCCGAGCCCCAGGCGGCGGAGGACGGCTAGTCCAGCTCTTTACCCGCCGCGGGGGCTTTGATAGAATTTCACCCTCAAATACCGTTCGCCAATACCAGGCGGAAGCACGGCAAATCCAGCAAGTAAGGAGTGAGGAGCCATGAAGTTCTTTAGCGGCAAGCCCGAGCAGGCGTCCACTGGAAGCTTCGGTAGTCCCGCAGCGGGAGGAGGTCAGACCCCCCTCTACGACCTCCTGGAGACCATGGTCAAGAGCATCGTTGACCACCCCGAGGAGGTGGAGATCAACGAGCTGGCGGGGCAGGCCTCCATCTTCTACGAGATGCGGGTCCACCCCAACGACGTGGGCAAGGTGATCGGTCGCGAGGGCCGCATCATCAACGCCATGCGCACCATCCTCAAGGCAGCGGGTGGTCGTGAACAGCGCCAGGTTGAACTGAAGCTCCTCTCCGAGGAGTAGTCAAAACCAGCCCCCGCCCACTCTCCCCCGCCCGGCAAGTCTGGGCAGATGGTGTAGTCGTCGCCCGGGAGAGGGCCGGTGTAGCTTGCGGTCGGTGGTTAGCTGGGCTGAGCCTAGCGGGCAGAGGAATGCAGGTGAGAATCGGCAGACTGCGCCGCACCCACGGGGTGCGGGGGTGGCTGAAACTGGAGCTTTCCACCGAGGTTGCGGCCGAGCTTCTTCTCCCCGGCCGGCGAGTGGTGCTGGAGCGCCCCGGGGTACCCGACCGGGAGCTGGTGATTGAGCAGGTCAAGCTGGATGCCTTCCAGCCCATGATCAAGTTTAAGGGCTACGACACCCCCGAGGAGGCCAGGGTGCTCTCGGGGGGCTACCTCACCGTAGCCGAAGAGGAGCTGCCCCCCCTGGAGGAGGGGGAATACTACACCTACCAGCTCATGGACCTGGCCGTGCTTGACCGGGCCGGGGAGAGGCTGGGGAGGGTGTGCGAGGTGATCTCAGCGGCGGGGAGCCTGCTCATTGAGGTGAGGCGGGAGAGCGGTAAGACCTTCCTGGTCCCCTTCAACGAGAACTCGGTCATTGAGGTGGACCTTGCCGCTGGTACTATCACCATTGATGAGCGCACTGTCACTGTGCCCCGCTAGCCCGCCCACCTTCTGGCTCCTCACCACCAACCCCGCCTTCATGGAGACCTACTTTGAGGAGGGGGTGGTGGGCCGGGCAAGGCGACTGGGCCTCATCCGGGTCTTTCCCCTTGACCTTCGCCGCTTCGCCGAGGACCGCCACCGCAAGGTGGACGACCAGCCCTACGGGGGAGGGCCAGGCATGGTGCTCATGGTGGGTCCCATCTACCGCGCCGTTGAGTTTGTCCGCTCGCGGGTCCCCCGAAGGGAGGAACTCACCGTGGTACTGACCGATGCGGGGGGGGAGAGTTTTGACCAGGGGCTGGCCGCCCAGTTTTCCCGCCCCCGCCACCACACCCTAATCATCTCCGGCCGCTATGAGGGGGTTGACCAGCGGGTGGCCGACCACCTGGCCGACCGCCTGGTCAGGGTGGGGGAGGCGGTGCTTTCCTCGGGAGATCTGCCCGCCCTGGTGATGGTGGATGCCGCCGCACGGCTGGTGGCCGGGGTGCTGGGCAACCCGCTGAGCCTGGCTGAGGAGACCGGGGGGGAGCTGGTGGACTATCCGGTCTACACCCGCCCGCCAGAGTTTAGGGGCTGGCGGGTCCCCGAGATCCTGCTTTCGGGCCACCACCGCGAGATCAGGCGCTGGCGCACCGAGTGGCGCAGGCACCGTCCCGACCCGGGGGAGGGGAGGGATACAAGTTGACATCGCCCCCCTGGAGGGTAGAATAACCCGCTAATCTGGCCTTGGGAGCTCTGGCATGGCGGTAGATCTGGACAAGCTGGTTCGCGACTATGAGAAGACCCTGCTCAGGGACGATGTCCCCGAGATTGAGCCGGGCGACACGGTGCGCGTGCACATCCGCATATACGAGGAGACCCCCGAGCTCCTTCACCTCAAGAAGATCCACCGCATCGCCGCCAGGGGTAAGGAGCAGAAGCAGGCCAAGGTGGAGCGGGTGCAGGTCTTTGAGGGGGTGGTGCTGGCGGTGGACGGCCAGGGGCTGGGCAGGTCCATCACCGTGCGCAAGATCTCCAACGGCGTCGGGGTGGAGAAGGTCTTCCCCCTTCACAGCCGCCGGATTGAGAAGATTGAGGTGCTCCGCCACGCCAAGGTGCGCCGGGCCAAGCTCTACTACCTGAGAAATAGGGTGGGCAAGGCGGCCCGCCTCAAGGAGCGCCGCTAGGGGGTCCATGTTGAACTTCCTTTTTAGGCGAAGGGAGGAGCCGGCCTACGAAGTCTCCCTCTCGCCCACCCGCATCCCCGCCGACGGTCGTTCCAGCGCCGAGGTGGTGGTTAGGCCCAGGCCGGGCCATCAACCGCCCCAGCAGCTTACCTTCACCCTCTCCCAGGGAAGCTTTTCCCCCGACGAGGTGGTGCGAGAAAGAACCATCACCGCCGACCCCGAAGGGGTCTTCCGCTTCCGGGTCTACGCCCCACGCCGCCCCGCCGTAATTACCATCGCCGCCGGCGGCAGGCCCATCGCCGAGCTAACCGCCCGCGCCAGCCTCATCCAGTCCCTGATCTATGAGTGGGTGCCCATGATCGCCATCGCCATCGTGCTGGCATTTATCCTGCGCACCTATGCGGTGGCCGCCTATTACATCCCCAGCGGCTCCATGGAGCCCACCCTGCAGGTGCGTGACCGGCTCATTGCGGTCAAGTTCCCCTACGTGGTGCTGAAGGAGAAGCCCAGGTTTGGTGACATCGTAATCTTCAAGCCCGACTGGTCGCGCAAGGACTTCATCAAGCGGGTAATCGGCCTACCCGGCGACACCATTCAGGTGGTAAAGGGGGTGGGGGTGTTTAGGAATGGCAAGCTTTTGGAGGAACCCTACGTTAAGGCACCCCCCAACTACAACTGGGGGCCCGAGGTGGTGCCGGAGGGCAAATACTTCGTCCTGGGCGACAACCGGATAAACAGCTGGGACAGCCACTACTGGGGCTTTCTGGAACAGGACGACATTGAGGGCAAGGCGGTGCTGGTCTTCTGGCCTCCCCGCCGCTTCAGCCTGCTTACCCGCAGCCGTCCCCGGGAAGTGGAAGGCGAGCCCGCCCCCTAGGCGGGAGCAATCTCCCATAATGTCTTCCATGGCCACGGCTGACCAGCGGCCCATCTTTCCTCCCCACCTTGCCCAGCACATTGATGTGGCCTGCCTGCTCATTGATGCGCGCCTGCCCAACTCAACCCTGTGGATTGAACAGAGCCTCAGGGGAAAGGAGCTTCTGGTGCTAAACAAGGCCGACCTTGCCCCCGAGGAGGGAGTGGGGGAGTGGGTGGCCTTCTTTCGCCGCTACGGCTATCCGGCGGTGCCGGTCTGCTCGGCCGACGGCTCGGGATTTATGGTGCTTGGCCGGGTGCTTCTGGAGTGGCTGGAGCGAAAGAGCCGTGAGCGGGAAAAGCTTGGCATCGCCCGCACCGTGCTCCGGGTGGCGGTGGTGGGCCTACCCAACGTGGGCAAGTCCACCTTCATCAACCGGCTGGTGGGCCGGCGCAAGGTGAGGGTGGGGGATGTGCCCGGCATTACCCGCGGCCACCAGTGGGTCCGGGTGCTGGAGGATGTGGAGCTGCTGGACACCCCGGGGGTGATCCCCCTGGGCTCAGCCAGGAAGGAGAAGCAGGCCCTCTTTGCGGTGCTAAACCTCGCTCCCCTCACCGACGAGCTCCAGGGCCAGGCGGAGGAGACCCTCTATGGGCTGGTTCGCGACCACCTGAGGGAAGGCGCCCTTAAACGCTATAAGCTGGAAGAGTTTCCCGACACCCCCTACGACCTCTACCGGCAGGTGGCAGAGAAACTCTCCCTTCGCCTGCGCGGCGGCAGGCTGAACCTGCTCAAGGCCTTCCACGCCGTGCGTCGCGACCTCAACCATGGGAGGCTGGGAAGGCTCATGATTGAAAAGCCTCCCCCCGACCTCGGGGGTATCTATTCTCCCCTGTTTGAGGACCGCTCCCAGGGCTGAAGCCAGCGGGAAGACTACCAATGGCGGTACTTGAATTTACAGTCTCTCCTGAGGAGGCGGGAAGCCGCCTGGACGTGGTGGTGACCACCCACATCGTCAAGGTCCACCCGCGGGCGGCAGGATTCACCCGCTCCCAGGCCCAGCGGATGATTGAGGCGGGCTGGATCAGGGTGGACGGTGAGGTGCGCCCCAAGGGCTACCGCCTGAGCGAGGGGGAGCGGGTGGTGGTGGAGCGGCTGGAGGAGCCCACCCGCCCCGGCGGCCTCCACCCCCTGGAGCGCTACTACGTGGAGGGAAACCTGATTGAGGTGCTCTACGCCGACCAGTATCTTGCGGTGCTAAACAAGCCCAGGGGCCTTGCCGTCCACCACACCCCGGGCTCAAACCTTCCCGCCCTGATAAACATCCTGCCGGAGATGTTTCCCGCCCTGAGAAAGCGCCGCGACCCAAACCGGGGCGGCCTGGTCCACCGGCTGGACAAGCAGACCAGCGGGGTGCTGGTGATCGCCCTGGACGTCCAGACCCACCAGCTCATCGCTGACCAGTTCAAGAAGCGGCAGGTAAGGAAGGAGTACCTGGCCATCTGCTACCACACCCCACCCCAGGCTGAGGGGCTGGTCCGCCTCACCCTCTCGCGCCACCCGAGGAGCCGCAAGAAGATGGTCCCCCAGGAGGAGGGGCGGGAGAGCCTCACCCGCTATCGCTTCCTCCACCGCTGGGGGGAAAGCTACTCGGAGATGCTTTTTTATCCCCTAACCGGCCGCACCCACCAGATCCGGGTCCACGCCGACTACCTGGGGGTGCCCATCGTGGGCGACGAGCTCTACGCCCGCCGCTACAACCAGTACCTCTACCGCCTGCTGAGGGACCCCGGCTACCGCCATGCCCCGCCCTTCATCCGAAAACTTGTCGAGGCAGAATCCTTTCCCCAGTGGAGCAGGGCCCTGCTTGAGTCCCCCGGCCAGCTCCTCCACGCCCGCCGCCTCACCTTCCTCCACCCCTGGAAGGGGGAGGAGATGACCTTCACCGCCCCGGAACCTGAGATCTTCACCCTGACCCGGAGCCTGCTTGATGAGCTCTACCCCCGCTCCGACCAGCTCTCCCGCGAAGAGGAGTAGTCTTCCA
This sequence comes from bacterium, assembly GCA_026981635.1. Lineage (GTDB taxonomy): Bacteria > 4484-113 > 4484-113 > JALSIF01 > JALSIF01 > JALSIF01. The sequence continues at coordinate 17,768 of JALSIF010000137.1, forward strand.
CCGCCCCTCCCCCCTCAAGCCCCCCTGGGGTTGGCCGATTTATGGGGTGGCGGATGCTTCGGGGGATATACACCGCGGCAAGCGGCCTTCTGGCCAATCAGGAGCAGCTTGATATCACCGCCAACAACATCGCCAACGCCACCACCAACGCCTTCAAGCGCGACCTTCTGGTCCACCTTGCTGCGCCAAACCTCTCCATCTCCCGCATTGAGGGGATGGACCGGGTCCCCGAGCCGGGCAGGCCCATGATGGAGGCCGAGCCGGTGGGGGTGCTCTCTACCGGCATCACCGACAGTGAGGTCTTTACCGACTTTGCCCAGGGCGCCCTGGTGGAGACGGGTAGGAACCTGGACCTGGCCATCCAGGGGCCGGGATTCTTCGTCCTGCTTACCCCCCAGGGGCTGCGCTACACCCGGGCGGGCAACTTCACCTTGTCCGCCGACGGCACCCTGATCAGCCCCCAGGGCTTTCCCGTGCTGGGCGAGCAGGGTCCCATCCTCATCCAGGGCCAGCGGGTGGAGGTGGGCCGGGACGGCATGGTGGTGGTGGACGGGGCGGAGGTGGACCGCCTCCGTCTGGTGGAGTTTGCCAACCCCCAGGGGCTGGTCAAGGAGGGGGGCACCCTCTACCGGGACGAGGGTACCGCCGGCCTCCGGCGGGACGGCCGCTCGGTGGTGGTAAGCGGTGCCCTGGAGCAGTCCAACGTAAGCACGGTTGACGAGCTGGTGGGTCTGATCGTGAACCTGCGCCAGTTTGAGACCGGCCAGCGGGCCATCAGGGCCTACGACGAGACCCTGGAGCGGGCGGCGAGCCGGGTGGGGCTGGTGGCCCCGGCCGGCTAGCGGGAAGTTGGAGGGAAATGAAGGAGGCTTGATGGAGGGAAACAGGAAGAGCTAGGGGAGAAAGGATTGGGCTGGACCCCGCCCCCGGGCGGGGAGGCCTAGGCGGCGCGACCGACCGACCGCCGCCCCATCCCCAGGCTTCTTCCCCCCTCCTAGGGCCAAAGCTTTGACCATGAGCGAAAGGAGGGAAGTAAGGCCATGATGAGGGCACTCTACACCGGAGCCTCGGGGATGAAGGGGCAGCAGTTTCGCATTGACGTTACCGCCAACAACATCGCCAACGTAAACACCACCGGCTTCAAGCGCGACCGGGCCGAGTTCCAGGACCTCATCTACCAGAACCTGCGCGTCCCCGGCGCCACCTCCGCCACCGGCACCCAGTTTCCCACCGGCCTCATGGTGGGCCTGGGGACCCACCCGGTGGCCACCTTCAAGATGTTCTTCCAGGGCCCCCTGGTGGAGACCCAGAACCCCCTGGACCTGGCCATTGAGGGGGACGGCTTCTTCCAGGTGCTGATGCCCGACGGCACCATCGCCTACACCCGCGACGGCAGCTTCAAGATTGACGGGCAGGGGAACGTGGTGACCAACGAGGGCTTCTTCCTGGAGCCGCCCCTCACCGTCCCCGCCAATGCGGTGGAGCTGGTCATCACCCCCGACGGGGTGGTGAACGTGCGCCTGCCCGGCGAGCCGAATCTCACCCAGATCGGCCAGATTGAGACGGTGCGCTTCATCAACCCGGCCGGCCTCCAGCCCATCGGTCGCAACCTCTTCCAGGAGACCGACGCCTCCGGGCCGCCCCAGCTGGGCCAGCCGGGGCTGGAGGGCCACGGGTTTGTGCGCCAGGGCTTTCTGGAACAGTCCAACGTGCAGATCGTGGACGAGATGATTGACCTCATCATCGGCCAGCGGGCCTTTGAGACCAACAGCAAGTCGGTCCAGGTGAGCGACCAGGTGCTGGGGATCGCAAACGAGCTCAAACGGTAGCTGAGGGATGGCTAGTCCTAGACTAAGAAGCAGTTTTCGGCGGCTTGGGGAGTTCCTTGGGGTTTCCCTGGCCGCCTTCTCCCTGCTTCTTGGGCTTTCCCTTCCGGCAATGGCAGCTCTGCCCGCGGGCACTCCGGAGTGTGCCCGGCGGGTGATGCAGGCGGTGGAGCGGGAGCTGGTGGAAGCCTACCCGGGGGTCGAAATGGAGGTGGTGTGGCTAAACCCGCCCAGGTGCGAGAAGGCCCTCCCGCTCCACCGCATTGAACTGGTGGGCGGCGACGAGCACCGCCTCCCCCTGGTGGCAAAGCTCATGGACCGCCAGGGTGGGGTGCTCGCCTCGCTGGTGCTTCGCTCCCTCCTTGAGGTGAAGCTGCCCCAGCTGGTGGCCAAGCGGGAGTTTGCCTTCGGGGAGGAGTTTGACCCCGAGGGAATCGCCCTCAGGCAGGTCACCAAGCGCCCCGGGGAGAGCTTCCTTGCCGACCCGGGGCAGGTTTCTGGCATGCGTACCCGGATGCGCAT
>JALSIF010000138.1 GCA_026981635.1 bacterium
GGTCACGGGGCATGGCCACCCTCCAGCCAGGGGTCTTCCGCTAGGGGGAGATGGGGGGGAGGGGAGGCCAAAAAAAATGGGCCTCTCGCCCATCCGGTGAAAATCCTGCGCCCCTTGGGGGCGCGGGCCAACTCCGGGCACCGCCGCTTCACCCGGAGGGGCATTCTAACATGCCCGCGAAAGTCCGGCTAGTCCTAGGAGGGGGAAGATTTAGCCCTCCTCGCTCTGGCAAATCCTCTCCAGCGCCAGGGTGAGGCCGGGAAGCTCCCGGTCCAGGGCCGCCTCCACAGCGGGGATTATGAGCTCCAGGGCCTCACAGAGGGCGGCCGGGCTGTGGGGGGGCCTTCCCGCAAGGGCGCGGGCTAGCTCCCTGACCGGCTCCCCCTCCAGGAAGGGGTAGAGCCCCTCCTCCCGGTAGTCGGGCGAGGGGGCAAAGATGCGCCCATCATGCAGGTCAACGATGAGCATCCGGGCGCCGGCGGGGTCGGCCGCTGTCCTGCCCATCTCGTCAAGCAGGTGCCAGATGAGGCGGGCCAGGGCCTGGGCAGGGTGGAGACCGCCCCCGGAAAGCCCCTCCAAAAGCTCCACCGCCAGCCGGAAGAGCTTCCCTCCCAGCTCCACCCCCTGGGGCAGGGCGGTGAGGAGGGAGAGGAGGGCATCAGCGGTGAGCGCCCTGGTCAGGGAGGAGGCGAGGCCGGGGAAGCGGCGGTGGGGCTCAAAGCCGATCAGCAGGCGGGCGCCACCCCTGCTCTCCACGAAGCGCAGACCTCCCACCACCGGGGGGGAGAGGCGCACCGGCAGGGGACCGCCTGGCCGGGCAGCGGAGCGGGCAATGAGCACCCAGGGCTCGCCAGTTTGAGTTAGCACCCTCACAATGAGGTCCTTGCCCCGGGGAGTTTGGGAAAGGACCAGCGCCTCACACTCCCTGGCCTCGGCCACAGGGCAAGTATAGGCAGGCAGGGAGCCCCAGCTCCCTTAGAACTAGAACCCACACCTGGCCCATCGCCGCAGGCGAAGAGGGAACCCCTGATTAACCCTCCCCTCGCGAGGGGAGGGTGGCTGCGTTGGCAGCCGGGAGGGCTGGGGAAGATGACCCCACCCCCACCCCATCCCAGCAAGCTGGGAGGGGCTCTGGGACCCTAATCGCTTGCCGGCTGGCAGGCGGGGGAGGCCGCCTGCTCCCGGTGGAGCTTGGCGAGAACGGCATCCACCACCGGGTCATCGGAGCTTGCCGGCGGGGCGAGGGTGGAGGCGAAGGTGGGCTCGTCGTCGCCGAACCAGAAGGTTCCCAGCAGGACCGAGCGGTAGGCGAGGTGCTCGCTCTCCCCCTCTTTCCAGGTGGCCACTACGGCCAGGGGATAGCAGGGGCGGCTGAGGCCCGAGGCGCCAAAGGTATGGGTGAGGGGCTCTCCCAGCTGCTCCCCAGAAAGCCAGACCCCCTCGCCGTCGCCGAAGTCCACAAAGACTCTTAGCCCGGGAAAACTCCTCCCCTCCTCGGCCCTCACCCTGAAGCTCAAGGGAACTCCGTATTCAAAGACAAAAAGCTTCATCTTTCGCAGGGGGCGGTAGTCGCCGCGGGTGGAGATGAGAAGCTCCAGCCCATCGGTGAGGGGGAAGCTGAAGCTCACCTCCTCATCACCGGGTGGGGTCTTCGCACTGCCCATGCCCAGAGCTGCCAGCCATAAGCCGGCCACCAAAACCGAGAGCAGGAGAAACCCTACCTTTCCCCTTCCCCTGAGAAACAGGCGGTCTAAATCCATCCTCACACCCTCCTCCATTTGATGCTAAGAAACTAGACCTCTCCTTGGAGATTTGGTTTCAGTCTTCCCTCAGCTTCTTTCTCAAATCTCCGAACCCAAAGTCAGGGGCCATCCCGTCCGAGCGTACATGGCGTGGGCATAGAACCCTCGCCCGGGGAGACCGAGCTGGGCAGTGCGAAGCGGTGATAGGTGAAACCTATAATTTCAACCGAATGGGCCTCCCGCCTGCCTGCCTCTCTCACCTGCTTCGGAGAAACCTCCCCTCAGGAGCAGCCGGCCCATTACTCACCAGACCGACCATGGCTGCCCTTCCTCTGTTGGTGCTGGCCCTCGCCCTCATGGTGGGCTGCGGGGGAGGAAGCCTGCCCGCTGGGAACACCCCCGCAACTGGCTCAGCCATGGCGAAAAAGCCGGGCGAGCCTGATTGGTGGGCAAGGGAGACGGCTGCCGCCCCCAGCGCACCCGAGCGGGTGAGGGTGGGGCTCAGTGCCAGCCGCTCGCCCTCCGGGGTGCTACTGCTCTGGGAGGGGGGGCTATTGGGTGACTACAACAACGACGGGGAGGTGGGCTTTGCCGATGTGAACCTGCTGGTGGCAAACTTCTCCCGCCCGGCAGACCAGTTCACCCCGGCGGCGGTGAGGCTCTTTGACCTGGACGGGGTAAGCGACCCGCCCATAAGCTTCAACGATGTAAGCATATTTGTCAGCCAGTTCGGCCTGGAGCTCTCCGGCTTCCTGGTGGTGAGGCGTGAGCTTTCCGGCTCCTTCGTCCCCAAAAGTTCCCTGCTCTGGGACGTGGAGAGCCAGGTACCCACCGAGGGGAGCACCGCCCTGCCCAGTCCAGAGGGGGAGACCGCCTTCACCGTCGCCCACCCGGGGCCGCCCCCCGAGCAGCGCCTGATCACCTGGAGCTACCTGGACCGAACTCCCCCCGCCGGACCGGTGGCCTATGTGGTGGTGCCCTACAGCGCCTCCTCCCCTCCCCACTATGGGGCCCCCTCCAATGCCGCCCTGGCCGAGGCCACCGGCAGAAGGCTGGAGCTGGCCACCCCCAGAAGCACACTAGCGGTAGGAGAGGAGATCCTGGTGGAGCTTCGTATCCGTCAGCTTAGGGAGGTATTTACGGTGAACGCACGGGTGCGCTTTGACCCCTCGCTGGTGAGCTTCGTCTCCGCTTCGCCCACCCTGACCCAGCCCGACGGAAGCGAGCTGGAGAACGCCCTACCGCCCCAGGTTTTCATGGTGGGAAACCTGGTGAGCTCCTCGGTGGTGGGGGTGAATGTGACCACCAACAGTCCCAGCCCCGACCCCCTCACCGGTACAGTTGCCTACCTGAAGTTTCTCGCCCTCTCCCCTGGAACCGCAAACTTCGCCCTGGTCACCGAAGGGGGAGACGGGGTGGGGCCACCCTTCCTCTTCGTCCACCGGCAGGACGAC
>JALSIF010000139.1 GCA_026981635.1 bacterium
TTATATCCCCAACCGGGGTTGGTTGCTAAGATGGGCGCTCGCAATTTCTCCCCGGGCCCCGGGGCGGGCCTAAACGGGGACTAACCAGGGGTGTGGGAGATGAAGTTTGAGCTGGTAGGCGAACTGGCTGCGGTTTCCAGCCTCGAGCTGGTGGTGGTCTTCCTGGACGGGGAGCTTTCCCGCACCCTCCCTGAGCCGGTCAGGGAGGTGGGGGAGGCCTTCCGGCAGCGGGTGGAGGCGGATCAGGCCAAGGAGCCCCTGCTGGTGGTGGCGGCAGACGGCGGGGGGCCGGCCTACCTGATCCACGCAAAGAAGCTTGCCGAGGACGAAAACCCGGGCGAGGGACTGAGGAAGCTGGCGGTGGCGGTGGTGGAGCGGATAAGAAAGTACGGCTACCGGCGGCTGGCGGTGCTGCTTGACGGAAGCGAGGGGGGCAGGGCGGCCCCCCTGCTGGTTGAGGGGCTGATGCTTGCCGGCTATGCCTACAGCGAGTATGCCAACAAGGAGGAGGACCTTCGGGGCAAGCTTGAGGTCTTTCTGGTTGGGGCAGAGGGCCTAAGCAGTGAGGAGCTTTCCCGCACGGTCACCATCTCAGAGGCGGTAAACCGGGCCCGCGACCTCAACAACGCCCCCGCCAACCAGGTCTACCCGGAGAGCTTCGTGGCCTACGCCGAGGAGCTGGTGGCGGGCACTGGCCTGAAGGTCACCGTGCTTACCGAGAGGGAGCTTGAAGAGGGGGGCTATGTGGGGCTGATTGCGGTGGGGCAGGGGAGCAGGCGGCCACCGCGCCTCATCCACCTCTCCTACGGTGAGGGGGGCGAGCTTGCCCTGGTGGGCAAGGGGGTCACCTTTGACACCGGCGGCATCTCCCTCAAGCCCGGCCGGGGGATGTGGAACATGCGCTCCGACATGAGCGGGGCGGGGGCGGTGCTCCATGCCGCATACCTGGCGGCAAGGCTGGGGGACGCACCCCCCTTCCACGCAGTCATCTGCCTGGCGGAGAACATGCCCGACGGGGCGGCCACCCGGCCGGGGGACATCGTCCGCTACAAGAACGGGGTGACGGTGGAGATCCAGAACACCGACGCGGAGGGCAGGCTGGTCCTGGCCGACGGGATCATCTACGCCCAGGAGCAGGGGGCCAAGGTGGTGCTGGATTCGTCCACCCTGACCGGAGCGGCCCACCGCGCCCTGGGGGAGCGCTACTCGGCGGTGATCACCCGCCACGACGAGCTGTGGGAGAGGCTGGCGGGCATCGCCGAGGAGACCGGCGAGCTGGTCTGGCGCCTGCCCATGCCCAAGGAGTATGAGGAGCACCTGAGGTCAACTGTGGCCGACACCTCCAACATCTCCAGCGTGGGCCTGGCCGGGGCCACCATCGGCGCCCTCTTCCTGAACAAGTTTGTTGGTGAGGGGACCCGCTTCATCCACAACGACATCGCCCCCTGCGCCTTCCTCAGCAAGCCGCGGGGGGTCTTTACGGTGGAGGGCTGCACCGGCCACGGGGTGAGAAACTACCTGCGGCTGATCCAGAGCTTCGCCGGCTAGGGACCCTGGGGTGGGTGGCAAGGGGCAGACCCGCTGGGTGAGGGAAGGAAGGACGCCGGACAACTTTGACTGCGTCTACCGGAGGCTCCGGCGACGCTACAAGCGCCATCCCCTGGAGTCCTTTACCGATGTGCGCGACCCCTTTGAGACCCTGGTCTCGGGGATCCTTTCCAGCCGCACCCGGGACGAGACCACCAACCAGGTGATGAGGCGGCTCTTTCCCCGCTACGGGACGCCCAAAAAGATGCTTCGCCTCTCCGAGGAGGAGCTTGCCCGGCTCATCTACCCGGTGGGCTTCTACCGCCAGAAGGCCCGGTTCCTGAGGGAGGCCTGCCGCATGCTGGTGGAGGAGTTTGGCGGCAAGGTGCCCGAGACCAGGGAGGAGCTGATGCGCATCCCCGGGGTGGGGCGCAAGGTGGCCAACCTGATCCTCTCGGTGGTCTTTGGTCAGGACGTGATCTGCGTGGACACCCATGTCCACCGCATCTCCCAGCGGCTGGGCTGGCAGGTGGCGAAAACGCCGGAGGAGACCGAGCAGAACCTGATGAGGATCCTTCCCCGCCGAAGCTGGCGCTACATCAACCTGATCCTGGTAAACCACGGGCAGAGGGTGTGCCACCCGGTGGGGCCGGAGTGCAGCCGCTGTCCCATCGCCGACTGCTGTCCGCGGGTAGGGGTGGAAAACCCCCGCTAGGGGAATTTTTATCTTTGTGACTGTATAATTTGCTTCCAGACCGGATAGGTTCAGGCTACCGGTAGTTCACGACCGTAAGGGGTGATCAGAGTTGGGAGAAAGCAGGACGGGAAAGCCGGCCCGGGAGGTGCTGGCGAAGATCAAGCGGGGGGAACTGATATCCGTCAGGCGCAACCGGCCCACCACTGAGCCGATGGGGCTGGGCGAGGTGATCTTCGTCTCGCCCCAGCAGCTCAGGCTGGGGCTGCGCTGTTTGGGTGATCTCAGCCACAGCGAGCCGCTGGGGGAGGGGGAGCGGGTGATCCTGGACCACAGCATGCGCGATCAGGTCTGCTTCCTCTTTGCTGCAGTGGACGAGGTGGTGGACCTGGGCCACCGGGCAGGGCCGACGGTGAACCTGCAGGTGGGGCCCCAGGCGCTGGTCCTCTCCCTCAGGGCCCACGAGCGCTATGAGGTGCCGGCCCGGGTGAGGCTGACCAGCGAGGAGGAGGAGACGCTGGCCCTCTATGACCGGCTGGTGCCGGTGAATATCAGTGAGGGGGGCTTTGGGCTAGCACTTCCCCGGCGTACGGTCAAGGTGGGGCAGAAGGTGAGGTTTGCCTTTGAGCTGATGCCCGATGAGGTGACCCAGAGGAAGCTCAGGCGGTTTGGTGAGCAGGTCCCCCGGGCGCGCATTGCCGGCACCGCCGAAGTGAGACGGGTGATGCAACGGCCGGCCCACACCGGTGACCAGGTGGTCTATGCCGGCTTCAAGTTCCTGGAGCTAACCGACCCCGCCCCGGAAGAGCTGTTCAAGACGGCCCCGGCGGCAGGGACAAGGCCCAAGGCCAAGCCGGAGCAGGGTGAGGGACCGCCGGCGGCGGAGGATAACGGTGCTTCGGGAGAGGATGCCCCGGGCGAAGAACAGGGGCAGCTCGGGGAGGAGCAGG
>JALSIF010000140.1 GCA_026981635.1 bacterium
CCTCGTTGGCGAAGGCGATGGAGAGGACCTCGCCGTGGGCCCCCTCACCCAGCAGGTAGATGGAGGGGTACTTCATGGTCACCTTAGCCCCCAGGTTGCCATCCACCCACTCCACGATGGCGTTCTCAAAGGCGATGGCCCGCTTGGTGACCAGGTTGTAGACGTTGTGGGACCAGTTCTGGATGGTGGAGTAGCGCACCCGCGCGCCGGGCAGGGCGATGATCTCCACCACCGCCGAGTGGAGGCTCTCGGTGGCATAGATGGGGGCAGTGCAGCCCTCCACGTAGTGGACCTGGGCGCCACGGTCAACAATTATCAGGGTGCGCTCAAACTGGCCGGCGTTTTTGGCGTTGATGCGGAAGTAGGCCTGGAGGGGCTTTTCCACCTTAACCCCGGGGGGCACGTAGACGAAGCTTCCCCCCGACCAGACGGCGGTGTTTAGGGCGGCAAACTTGTTGTCCTCCGGCGGGATTACCTTGCCAAACCACTTGCGAAATAGGGGCTCGTACTCCTTGAGGCCCTGGTCGCAGCCCAAGAATACTACCCCTTGCTCCTCTAGCTCCTTTTTGATGGAGTGGTAGACGATCTCGCTGTCGTATTGGGCGCCCACCCCGGCAAGGATCTTGCGCTCCATCTCCGGGATGCCCAGGCGCTCAAAGGTGCGCTTGATGTTCTCGGGCACCTCGTCCCAGCTTCTGCCCTCCTGCTCAACCGGCTTCAGGTAGTAGTAGATGTCGTCAAAGTTGATGGAGCTTAGGTCTGCCCCCCAGGTGGGGAGGGGCTTTTCCATAAAGATCTCATAGGCCCTGAGGCGGAGGTCCCGCATCCAGCCCGGCTCCCCCTTGAGCTCGCTTATCTGGGCCACCACCTCGCGGGAGAGCCCCTTGCGGGACTTGAAGACCAGCTCCTCCGGGTCGCTGAAGCCAAACTCGTAGCTGTCCAGTCGTTCCTCTAATGCCTTGTCCAGTGCCATAGCTTTCCTCCCGGCCTAGCCTTCGGCCTTTGCCATGACCTCCTGCTTAACCCAGTCGTAGCCCCGCTCCTCCAGCTCCAGGGCAAGCTCCTTGCCCCCGCTCATCACGATCCGGCCATCCACCATCACGTGGACGTAGTCGGGGACGATGTAGTTGAGGATGCGCTGGTAGTGGGTGATGATGAGGAAGCTTCGTTCCGGTGAGCGCATCTTGTTTACCCCGTCGGCCACGATTCGCACCGCATCAATATCCAGCCCGCTGTCGGTCTCGTCCAGGATGGCCAGCTTGGGCTCAAGGACGGCAAGCTGGAGGATCTCGTTGCGCTTCTTCTCCCCGCCGGAGAAGCCCTCGTTGAGGTAGCGCTCGGCAAAGCTGGGGTCAATGTCAAGCTGCTTCATCTTGTCGGTGAGCAAGCGGTAGAACTCAAACATGGAAAGGGGGCGGTCGGGGCGGCGGGCGTTTAGGGCGGTGCGCAGGAAGTTGAGGATGGTCACCCCGGGCACCTCCACCGGATACTGGAAGGCCATGAAGATCCCCTTGCGGGCCCGCTCATCGGGCTCCAGCTCAAAGATGGACTCGCCCTCAAAGAGGATATCACCCCCGGTCACCTCATAGTCGGGGTGGCCGGCGATCACCTTGGCCACGGTGGACTTGCCCGAGCCGTTGGGGCCCATCAGGGCGTGGACCTCTCCCCGCCCCACGGTGAGGTTTAGCCCCTTGACGATGGGGGTTCCCTCTACCGACACCCTGAGGTCTCTGATCTCCAGCATCGCTTCCTGGTCGCTTCGGTTCATCGCTCCTCCTTGAAGGCTTTGGCAGGCTCGCCCAACCTAGCTGGGCGGGTCAGGTCTATACTACCAGAATTAGTTACATGTTTACTTACCTTTCTCTGCTGGTGGGGGTGCTTTCTGCTGCCCTAGCAGATTTCTACCGCTGAGCTTGGCTGGCAGACCTACCCCGGGGGCTTCACACCTCTAGGCGGGTTGACCCCCAGGGGGAGAGCTCCACCTCCAAGGGAGGCTCGGTCTTCTCTCTAACTTCCCCTTCACTGACCCCTGGGGCAAGCTCGCGCAGGACGAGCTTCTCCTCCTCGGGCAGGATGTCAATCACCGCCAGCTCGGTGATTATGCGGCGGACCACCTTGGTGCCGGTGAGGGGCAGGGTGCAGTGGTGGAGGATCTTGGGCCTGCCGTCGCGGGTGGTGTGGGTCATGGTGACGATCACCTTGCGAGCTCCAGCCACCAGGTCCATGGCTCCGCCCATCCCCTTGACGATCTTGCCCGGGATCATCCAGTTGGCCAGGTCGCCGTTCCTGGCTACCTCCATGGCGCCGAGGAAGGTGATGTCAATGTGGCCGCCGCGCACCATGGCGAAGCTCTCGGCACTGTCAAAGAAGGCGGCACCGGGAAGGAAGGTGACCGTTTGCTTGCCGGCGTTGATCAGGTCGGGGTCTTCCTCCCCCTCGTAAGGGAAGGGGCCCATTCCTAGAAGGCCATTTTCGCTGTGGAGGGTGATGTGGATCCCTTCGGGAATGTAGTTGGCGATCAGGGTGGGTATACCGATGCCCAGGTTTACGTAGTCACCGTCGGAAAGCTCCAGGGCGGCGCGCTTGGCGATGATCTCCTTGGGGTTTCCCACCTTGCCTTACCTCCAAGGGTAAGTCTAGCAAGCCCTGAGGGCTAGCGGAGCATGTTTCTCAGCCGGTTGATGATGGACTCCACTCGGGGTTCCTCAATGATGCGCCGGGCTATCTTCTGACAGGCGTAGACCACGGTGGAGTGGTCGCGACCGCCCATCTCCCGACCGATCTGCTCGTGGCTCAGGTTGGTGAACTCCCTGGCCAGGTACATGCAGACCATGCGGGCAAAGGCCACCTCCTTGGTCTTGTTGCGGCTGACCAGGATTTCCGGGTCCACCCGAAGCAGTTCACAGACGGCGCTCTTGATGGTGGAGAGGGAGACGGTGGGGACACCACCGGCGGAGGGCATCAGGTCCTTGACCACCTCGGTAGCCAGCTCCAGGTCAATCTCCCGCCCGGCCAGCCGGGAGTGGGCCACCAGCTTGGTGAGGGCTCCCTCCAAGGAGCGGATGTTGTCGGTGATGTTTTCGGCGATGAACTCGGCCACCTTGTCGGGCAGCTCAATCCCCTCCAGGGCAGCCTTCTTCCTCAGCA
>JALSIF010000141.1 GCA_026981635.1 bacterium
TTGCCTTGAGCTCTTCCTCCACCTCGCTCTCTGGCTCAGGGCTTACCTCCACCACCCGCGGGGGAAGCAGGATGGCCCTTAGCCGCTTCTCCAACTCAGCCAATAGCTCGGGGTTTTCCTCCAGGTACTGGCGGGCGTTCTCCCTGCCCTGGCCCAGCTTGATCTCCCCGTAGGAGTACCATGCCCCGGCCTTCTGGATGAGGCCCTGGTCCACCCCCAGATCGAGGATGTCGCCCGCTTTGCTGATCCCACGGCCGAAGAGGATGTCAAACTCGGCCGTGCGGAAGGGCGGAGCGACCTTGTTCTTTACCACCTTGGCCCTCACCCGGGAGCCGATGATCTCGCCCCCCTCCTTGATCTGCTCCCTTCTGCGCACCTCAATGCGCACCGTTGCGTAGAAGGGAAGCGCTCGTCCACCCGGGGTGACCTCGGGGTTGCCGAAGAGGACGCCGATCTTCTCCCGGATCTGGTTGATGAAGACGAGCACCACCCTGCTCTTGCCCACGATACCGGTGAGCTTGCGCAGGGCCTTGCTCATCAGGCGCGCCTGCAGGCCGACGTGGGAGTCTCCCATCTCCCCCTCCAGCTCTGCCTTGGGAACCAAGGCAGGGACCGAATCGATCACGATCACATCCATCGCACCGGTGGAAGCCAGCATCTCCGCAATCTGCAGGGCCTGCTCGCCGGTGTCGGGCTGGCAGATGTAGAGGTCCTCCACATCCACTCCCAGGCGCTGGCAGTAGTCGGGGTCCAGGGCGTGCTCTGCGTCTATCACCACCGCCTTGCCCCCCATCTTCTGGGCCTCGGCGATGATGTGCAGGGCGAGGGTGGTCTTGCCCGACGCCTCGGGGCCGTAGATCTCAATGGTGCGCCCGCGGGGCACCCCCCCCACTCCCAATGCCACATCCAGCGCCAGGCTGCCGGTGGGGATGACCTCCACGTCAACCTGCGCCCGGCTCTCGCCGAGCTTCATGATCGCACCCTTGCCAAAAGTGGCCTCAATCTGCTTGCGAGCTATCTCCAGGGCCCGCTCCTTGTCGTCGCTTGCCGACATTACCTTCGCGTCTCCGTCTCTGCGACCGTCTCTCTTGTGGGTTTGCCTCAGATTGTTCTACCGCCGGTCTGGTAACCGGCCACCTAGATAATATCACCCCCGGCCGGAAATGTAAACAGCTGTTTAGAATTTCTCCCGGAGAAGGAACCGGGTTAGCTCCTCCAGCAGGCGGCACACCGTCTCGTCCTGGATTCGGTGACGGTTGCCCGAGAGCATCAGCCTGAGGGGGAGCTCTTCCTCGCTACCAGCAATGTGGCAGTAGACCAGGCCCACCGGCTTTTCCGGCGTGCCCCCGCTGGGGCCGGCGATGCCGGTGGTGGATAGTGCCACATCGGCCCCCACCAGCCGCCTCACCCCCAGCGCCATCTCCTGGGCACACTGGGGACTTACCGCCCCGTATCTTTCCAGGGTCTCCTCGGCAACACCCAGCAGTTCATGTTTCACTCGGTTGGCGTAGCTCACCACCCCGCCCAAGAAGACATCGGAAGATCCCGGCACCCGGGTGATGGTGCTGGCCAGAAGGCCGCCGGTGCAGCTTTCGGCGGTGGCCAGGGTGAGCCCCCGGCTTCGCATAATCTCAAGCACCCTTTCGGCCAGGGAAAAGAGCCTGGGGTCAACCGCCATTGCCCTGCCCATGCTAGCAGGCGGCGATATACTTAGGCTGTGCGAATGACCCTCCCAGACTTGGTGGAGTTCTCCTGTCCCCACTGCGAGCGCACCTTCGGGGTGGCGGCGGTCCACCTTGACCGTCGCACCTTGCTCACCTGCCCCCTCTGCCAGGGCGAGTTCTCCCTGGTGGAGGGCCTGCCCACCGAGCTTCGCCGTGAGTTCTACTACCGCCTGCGGGGGATGCTGGAGCACCGCTTCGGGGAGCGGTTCTACGCCCTCTACCAGGAGCTCCTTAGCGAGTTTGGCTCGGGCCGAAGCGAGCCTCTCTAGCCGGCGGCGGGGGCAGAAGTCATCAGACCGCCTTGGCGCTCCGCTTGGCCTTGCGTTTGCCCTCCATCCCCAGCACCCGGCGCAGGAAGAGGCCGGTGTAGGAGGCGGGGTTTTGGGCCAGCTCCTCCGGCGTGCCCACCGCCACCACCCGGCCTCCCTCCTCGCCCCCCTCCGGGCCCAGGTCAATGATCCAGTCGGCGCACTTGATCACATCCAGGTTGTGCTCAATGACGATCACCGTGTTTCCCTCGTCCACAAAGCGCTGGAGCACGTTGAGCAGTTTGAGGATGTCCTCAAAGTGGAGGCCGGTGGTGGGTTCGTCCAGGATGTAGACCGTGCTGCCGGTGGAGCGCTTGGAGAGCTCCCGGGCCAGCTTGACCCGCTGGGCCTCGCCCCCGGAGAGGGTGGGGGCAGACTGGCCAAGCTTGATGTAGCCCAGCCCCACCTCGGCCAGGGTGGTGAGCTTGTGGCGGATGGCGGGGTGGTTGGCAAACACCTCCAACGCCTCCTCCACGGTAAGCTCCAGCACGTCGCTGATGCTCAGCCCCTTGTACCTGACCTCCAGGGTCTCCCGGTTGTAGCGCCTGCCCTGGCACTCCTCACAGCGCACCCACACATCGGCCAGAAAGTGCATCTCCACCCTGACCTCCCCCTGCCCCTGGCAGGCCTCGCAGCGGCCCCCCTTGACGTTGAAGCTGAAGCGGCCCGGCCGATATCCCCGCAGGCGCGACTCGGGAAGCTCGGCGTAGAAGCGGCGGATGTCGTCAAACACCTTGGTGTAGGTGGCCGGGTTGGAGCGCGGGGTGCGGCCGATGGGCGACTGGTCAATGGCGATGGCCCGGTCCACGTAGCTTAGACCGGTGATCTCCTTCAGTTCCAGACGCTCCTCCAGCCGGCCGCCGTTTACGAAGTGGTGCAGGGCGGGCCACAGGGTCTGGGTGATGAGTGAGCTCTTGCCGCTGCCGGAGACTCCAGTGATGCAGATGAAGCGGCCGAGGGGAAAGGCCACCTCAATATCTTTCAGGTTGTTCTTGCGGCAGCCCTTGAGCTTGATCCAGCCCCTGGGCTTGCCGGTGCGGCGTTTCTCCGGCAGGGGGATCTCCCGCTCCCCTCTAAGGTATGCCCCGGTGAGGGA
>JALSIF010000142.1 GCA_026981635.1 bacterium
TCCCCCAGTCCCTGTGGGAGGAAGTGAGAGAGGGGCTTTTGCGAGACATCTCATCCATGAAGATGGGGGATGTGCGGGACTTTTCCAACTTCCTTAACGCGGTGATTGACGAGAAGGCCTTTAACAAGATCACCGGCTACCTTGAGCGGGTCAAGCAGGACAAGGAGGATGCGGAGATCCTCATCGGCGGCGGCTACGACCGCTCCAAGGGCTGGTTCATTGAGCCCACCGTGGTGCTTGCCAAGCGACCCGACTACGTGACCATGTGCGAGGAGATCTTTGGCCCGGTGCTTAGCGTCTACGTCTACCCGGACGAGGAGTATGAGAACTACCTTGAGATCTGCAACCAGACCAGCCCCTACGGCCTTACCGGCTCAATCTTTGCCCAGGACCGCTATGCGGTGGAGCTGGCCGAGCGGATCCTCACCCATGCGGCGGGAAACTTCTACATCAACGACAAGCCCACTGGCGCAGTGGTCGCCCAGCAGCCCTTCGGCGGCTCCCGCAAGTCGGGGACCAACGACAAGGCGGGAAGCTGGCTTAACCTGATCCGCTGGGTAAGCCCGCGGGCCATCAAGGAAACCTTCACTCCGCCCAAGGACTTTCGCTATCCATTCATGGAGGAGAGCTAGCCTTCTCCCCGACCAGCCTCGTTTGGCGAGTATGGCGGGGGGATATAATGGGTGGAAGGAAAAGGTTCCCGTCCGGGAGTGAGACTAGTAGCGAGGAAGGGATGGGGCGCAGAGGCTCGGCCAACAATCTCCTCAGTCAAACGGAGATCGCAAGCCACACTGGCAAGCCGCTGGCCTTTCTACTCGCCAGCTCAAGCGAGAGTGCCAAGTTCCCCCAGCCCCTTCATCTAACTAGCATAGGAGGTAGTTGCGATGGGAGTGAAGGGTCTCTTTCGCCGTCCTAGTTGGCTGGCTGGTCTCAGTGTGAGCCTGCTTCTGGCCCTGCTGGCATTCGCCTGCGGGGGGAGCAGCCGGCCGGGCGAGGTGGGGCGTCCCACCGCCCAGTCCGTTGAGCAGGGCGCTACGCAAAACTCGCCCAGCCCGACCGAGTGGGCTAGCGACCACAGCGAGGCCAATCCCATCCCCCCGGGAAAGCCCTGGGGTCCGGCGGCCAAGCGACCAAAGCTCCTCCCCCTGCGTCAGGGGGGAGAGATCGGGCTGCTGGCCTTTGACCAGTGGGGAAACCCCAGCCCTGCACTCACCAATTCCCTTGAAGTAAGCAGCTCTCCCAGCCCCAGCGGGGAGGTTGAGATTGAGATCCGGCTTCCCGAGGGGAACACAAGCGGGGCAGGGGTGATGGTCTTCTACGATGCGGCAAGTTTTCACGTAGCCAGCGCAACCACCGCTCCCATCTCGCCGGCGGAGGGCCTTGCCCTGACCACCCAGGCCGGCCGGGGAATCTACGCCCTGGGAATTTATCCCTGGCGCTCCCAGGGGGTGGAGAAGATTGCCTTGCCCAATCGGCAGCTTGGGCGGCTGATCCTGGCACCGGGAAGTGACCCGGGCAAAGGGCTCAGCCAGGTCCCCTTCGGTGCCCCCCTGGGATCGGTGGTCTATGTATCAGATCAGCTTCCGGTAGGCACCCACGCACCCGCGGGCCTGTGGCTGCCGGGGGACATGAATGGCAACCTGGCGGTGGGGTTTGATGACGTAAACACCCTGGTCAGCTCCTTTGGCAAGCAGGCAGGATATGAGGAAGGGGAGGCGCCCATCGTGGCCGACCTGGTCAGGGACGGGCAGGTGGACTTTGCCGATGTCAACCTGTTCGTGGCCTCCTTCGGCTTTCAGATGGACAGCATCCGCTTCTTCGTAGGGAGCGGAGAGCTTTCCCTTGACCAGGTTGATCCAGAGCAACCCGACGGGGTTATCTCCGGGCTGGACCAGATCTTTACCCGTATAGGCCCGGAAGGCTTCCCCCTGGGCAGTCTGGCGGTTCCCCTGGGCACCAGTGGAACGGTGGCTTATCTTGCGGTGATGACCGACACTGCGGGGGAGGAGACCTTCCTGGACAACGCCCTCTCCCCCACCCTGACCATTCCCCAGCTCCTCTCTGGCCCGGTGAGCGGAGAGCTCACCGGCAACTTCCTGGTCCCGTCAGGGGAGACCGCAACGGTGGAAGGCCCACTCACCATCCATGGAGATCTGGTCGTTCTTGGCACCCTGGAAAGCGATGGGAGCACCCTGAACCTAACCGTGAACGGAGACCTGGAGCTGGGGCCAGAGTCCCTTCTGCAAAGCCTGCTTCCCGAGGGAAGCCCCAGCGACCCTGAACAGGAGACCCAGGACGGCATCGTCGTTGTGGTGGGGGGCAACTTCTTCGCCGACCCAGGAAGCAACATCAACACTAACGGCAACCTGGTCATGGTTGATGATCCGTCCTATATCCCCACCAACGCCGACGGCCAGCTTGACGCCGAGGCGGTCAACTTCACCGCCGGCGACATTGAGCCTCCCCCAGCTTCCTCAGGGGCAAGCCTCTTTGCTCCCCTCGACTCCTACCAAAAGCTGGGCAGGCTTACAGCAGGGGAGGAGGTGAAGTTCTTCTCGGCTGGGGGGGGAAAGGGACTGGCCGATGCACCCGAGGTGGTGGACATTGACCCGGTGGCCGGCTTTACCGGGCAGGCTACCACCTTCACCGCCACCCTGGACAACAACTTCCCACCTGCCGACCAGTGGAACTGGGACTTTGACGGAGGGGCCACTCCCCAGCTCTCCACTGACCCGTCCCCAACGGTAACGCTGGGCAACCCCGGGGCCTACGTGGGAGAGCTGACGGTGACCAGCCCACCGGCAGACGGTGCTGAGAGCGAGAGCATTCGCTTTGTCTATCTGGTCTTCCAGGACCAGAACGCCCTCCAGCCGCTGGCCAGGATCTTCAACAACTGCGCCAACATAAACCTCAACCCGCCTCCCTTGCCGGTCCAGCAGATCGCCGCCTGGATCTTCAACCGCGCTCGCCAGAGTGGCTGTCTGGGCTACCGGGGCGGGGCGGTTCCCCCCGGCCCGGGCGGGGTAAATCCGCCACTGCCCGTCCCCCCACTTCCCTTCCCACCACCACCTCCTCCGCCTCCCCCTCCACCCCAGTT
>JALSIF010000143.1 GCA_026981635.1 bacterium
CGAGAGGGACTTGAAGACCTCGGTCTCGGACAGGTCAGCGAAAAACTTGATCACCTCGGGGGCCCGCTTGGGACGGAAAAAGACCACCTTGACCAGCTGGGAGAAAAGCTCCCGCCAGGGAAGCTCATCCCCCGCCTCCTCCACCTCGGTGGCGATACGCCGCTTGGCTGTGCGGTCGCGACGCTTGCGACTGCCCCCGGGGCGGTTGATGAAGGAGCGGATCTCCTCCATGATCTTTTTGTAGGAATTCCTGATCCGTGGGCGGATCTCCCGCTCAGGGTCGCTTACCCCCTCAAAGAGGGCCTCGCTTATGGCCAGCAGGGTTCGGTGGAAGAGACCATGGTCATCGTGGTCCTCCCTAAGTAGAGCAATCCCCGCCTGCATGGCCAAGTTGGGCTCGGCAGAGGTGCTGAGGATGAGAAATAGGGTATCCCTCAGCTCATCCCGCTTCTGGGGGGAAAGCTCCTCAAAGCTGGGGAGGGCCTCGGGTCCCCCCTCTAGAAGGGTCTTGGCAACTTCTTCAAACCTAAACTCGTACATTGAACTGTCAAGCTAGCCCCACCCGGGGGCAGTCAGAGCTTCCTACCCCGGGAGAAAGAAGTATAGTTTCACCTCCCTAAAACTCATAACCGGTAAAGCGGGCCAGGTAGGCGCGGGCAAAATCCTCCTCCCGCTGTTGCTCGGCCTCTTCAAAGCTGGGGTAGGAGACGGACACATCAACTATCTTTACCGGCGTACCCACCTTAACCCAGGCCATTAACTTGAAGGCGTTTTCCTGGGAGAGGCGAATACAGCCGTGGCTTGCCGGCCGGCCCAGCTTGCGGTAGTAGCTACGATCCTCCAGACCGTGGATGCCGTACTCCCCACTTCTGACGATGGCCATCCAGGGGACCATCCAGGCGTCGTATTTCTCGCTGTAGGCCCTTCTGATCCGATTTACGATGCGAAAGTTTCCGGTGGGGGTCTCGTATCCCTTCATTCCCGAACTGATGGGCCAGACCGCCAGCGCCTCATCATTGGCATTTAGCACGTAGAGGCGCTGCTGGCTGAGGGAGATGACAATTTTGGCCACCTCCCTAAGCCGGGGGTCGCCGGGGAAGAAGCGGTGGGAGTAGCTTGGACGCTCGGGAAGAGGGGACAGGGCTGCCCTGCCAAGGATAAGCGGGGATGGGATACCGGCCGATGAAATCCGTGCAAGAAGAGTGGGCATGGAGCTTGCACTAGCCGCCAGAGAGGGGGGAGTGAACACAGAGAGGACAGCGAAGGTCAGAATAAAAAGCAGTACCACCTTTCTCCTGGGGAGGGCTATGATGAGGTTGGCAGCCTGCCCAATGCGCATGGTCACGGAAAGGATTATATCCCGCCTGAGGGGGCTGAAACCGGCCCTGGTGGCGGGGGTGATGCTTCTGGGGCTTGTTGGGCTGGCTTTCACCTCCTGCCAGCCGGTTCCCGATGCGGGGGAAGAGAGTGCCAAGACCAGCCGCACTGACCTTTCCCTGAAGGAGCTTAAGGAGCTGGAAAAGGAGGGCAAGCTTCCCCCTGCCGACCGGAAGGTAAAGCAGGGGATAAACCTGACCAGCGAACCACCCTTCAACTTTGACGACTTTACCCCCGGCACCAGCTTCAAGATAGGCGACTCCATGGAGAAGGTTCTAGAGCTTCTGGGCAGACCCTGCGAGGAGCTTGACGTCACTAAGCAGACCCTGGTGCTAGCGGAGGAGATCAAGGATGTGGACGGGGTACTTGAGTGGCGCTATTACCCAGATTGTGGCTCCCCCCCGCCCAGCGATCAGCCGGAGGGGATAGATGTCCAGTTTCTGATGCCTTGGAAGCTGGTCTATGCCATCACCTCCTATTCATCAGTCAGGGGACAGGGGCTGGACAACCTGAGCCTTCCCCGCATCGGCAAGATCAAGGGCAAAAGCTTCCGCGAGGTGCGAACCACCCTAGACCTGCCCGAGCCCGGCTCCGGCACCGAGATTGAGGAGCTGGGCTGGCATGTCTACTTCTACACCGGCAAGGTGTATCTTCCCGAAGGCCGGCTGGGGATGTATGTGGGCTTCGTGGAGGACAAGGAGCAGAAGAAGATAGTAGCGGTGAAGGTGGTCTCCTTCTCCTCGGTGGACGACCTGTATGACCTGATTGAGGGAGCAACCGGAAGGAGCCTGCGCTACGGTGGGGTAAGCTAAGGCTTCCTACCAGGGGTCCTCAAACTCTTCCGCCTCGCCCGGCTGAAAGGTGGTCTGCCAGCGTCCCTCGGTCTCGTAAATGTAGAGCATTTTCCTGATGTAGGGGGCGCACATCCCGCACCCCGTTCCACAGCCGAAGGCATCCTGAATCTCCTCAAACGAGCTCAGGGCTCCCGCTTCCACCTGCTCACGGATGAAGGCAAAGGGGACCTCCCAGCAGAGACAGCGGTCTACCTGGTTATCGCTCACTGCTCTGACCCTCGCTTGGGCGCCTGCCCGGGATCGCTTCCTCGCCCAGCTATCTACCCGCTGGGGGGCTGATTATTCCACCCCCTCCTCCTGCCCTCTACCCTTGGGGGCAACGCTGGCAAAGCGATAGATGGAGAGGGAAAAGTTGCCTTCCTCATCCCTGAGCACCAGGGCCACATAGGGGTCACGGAGGAAAAAGTCCTCCACTACTACGCTCCCCAGCTCAAGCTGCCAGAGCTTCTGACCGTCCTCGGTGGAGAAGCCCACCAGGGAGGCATCGCGCACTTCGGAGCCCAGGTTGATTCCTATCAGGAGCCTGCGGTTTAGGGGGAGGATCAGGTCGGCGTGGGTGGGCATAAGTTGATAGAGCTTGCTCCCCCCCTCGTCCAGGCAGGTTATCACGGTATGGAGGCGTTCAAGGGATGGTCGGGGGCCTTGGGGTAGTCCGGGGAGGTCGTGGCCCGGCCAGCCCTCCCCCTCCGCAAATCCCATCACCTCAACCGCCACCAGGCGGGGGGGGTCCTCAAGGGGAATGATGGCTAGGGGAATCCCCTGGGAGGAGAATTTGAAGTTTATGCCCCGGTCACCCGCCAACACCGAGTAGCCCTCCAGCCGGGCTCCCGACACCCCCTCCCGGGCAGGGGTG
>JALSIF010000144.1 GCA_026981635.1 bacterium
AGTTCCAGCTGGTGGCGGGCCGCCGCCAGGGCAGCACGGGCCGCCTCGGCCTGGGCGCGCACCGAGCGGTCATCCAGCTTGGCCAGCACCTGGCCCGCCTCCACCCGGTCGCCCAGCTCGGCATAAACCTGCTCCACGATCCCCATGGCGTTGAAGGAGAGGACCACGCTGCGCCCCCCCTCCACCCGGCTGGGGAACTCAAGAGTGAGTGCCACCTCACCGCGCACCGGGACCGTCACCTCCACCGCCTGGGGAGGCGGGGCGGCCTCCTCCTGCTGGCGGCAGGAGAGGACACCCATGACTATCAGCCCCACTAGACCCAGTGCCACAGATCGGCTAATCTTCACCGCTGACCACCTGCCTGCCGTGGGAGGTATGGTGTTAGAGTTTTGACCCCAGTCTTTCATCAAAACCCACATGGAGTGGCGAATGGGGAATATATCACTCTCCCGCTCAGGCCCTAGGGCCCTGGTTTTGCTGCTGACGGGGGTGGTGGTACTCACCGCCTCATCCTGCCCCCGGGGGGGCGAGGGAAGCGGCGCCAGGCTCCCCGCCTCCTCCTCTCCCCCCACCGCCACCACCCGCAGTGAGACCGCCAAGACCAGGCCCATCGAGCCGGCTGAGGTTGAGCTTGAGGTGGTCTCCCCCAAGGAGATCCCCGCCTACCGGGAGCTCAGGCTGAAGCTTGCTCTAAACCTTGACGGCAAGCGCTACATCGGCCCCCTGCGCGACGTCTATGGCGAGCCGGCCCATCTGTTTATCGTCAGCGCAGACCTGCTCCAGTTTGCCCACCTCATCCCCGAGGTGGAGTGGAACGGCCTCTTCTCCTCCACCGTTCGCTTTCCCGCCCCCGGCCAGTTCTCCCTCTTCCTGCTTGCCCACCCCGAGCCCCTGGCTGAGCCGGTGCTTTTGCGGCAGGACTTTGAGATCCCGGGGATGAACCCCCAGGGGCCGCCCCCGCGGGAAAAGCTCACCGACCAGATCGGCCAGGAGATCACCCTGAACCTGAGACCCCAGGGGGAGCTCAGGGCGGGGGAGGAGGTGGAGCTTATCCTTGCGGCCAGCCGCACCCCGGTGGGCGACCCCCTCTACCTTGCCGAGCACCCCCCCGCCCCCTACCACCTGGGCGAGGCCTACGGCGGGCGTTTCTTCGTCACCATGATCCGGGTGGGCGAGCGCAGGCCCCGCTTTGCCCTGCTTGGCGAGGAGAGCGTAGTCTCGGCGGGGGACAACACCTTCCGCGCCCGCCTGCCCCTCACCTTCCCAGGTCCGGGCCGCTGGAAGCTGTGGGTAGAGTTTTCCTTCGGCGGGCGCGAGCTTACCTCAACCTTCGTGGTTGAGGTGGGTGAGGGGAAGAAATAAACAGCCCCCGCTCTGGGGGGCTAGCAACCCAGAAAGGGAGGTGTAACCCCTTGACTGTATGGCGGGAGCGACGGGATTCGAACCCGCGACCTCCGGCGTGACAGGCCGGCATCCTAGTCCACTAGACCACGCTCCCGCTTTTCTCGTGGTGGGCGCGAGAGGACTCGAACCTCTGACCTCTTGCGTGTGAAGCAAGCGCTCTAACCAACTGAGCTACGCGCCCGTCGCGGTCAAATTATACATACCCCAAAGGGCCGGTCAAGTGTGCTACCCGGCCCAGGCTCCGCTCCCGCCGCCCCTAGGGGATGAGGGGAAAGCTCACTCCGCTTGGCCCGAAGCAAAAGAAGGGGCGACCGTCAGGAAGAATTTCCATGTCCAGATAAACTACAAGACTCACATCTTGGTGGAGCTGGTGGAGTTCCCAGTCACCCAGTCCCAAGGGCTCGCTAGTTTTACCTACTGCCAGTGTGAGCGGAACTGCATACCCAACCAGCGGGCGACCGTCAGGCAAAGCTCCCACGACGATGTCGCTTGGCGAAGTTTCCACCTGGTTCACAACGGGGACTATCTGCCAGTCCCCCGGAGAGAGGGGGATCTCAGTAGTGGCAAGGGCGAAGTAGATGGTCTGTTCGTCCTGGCTATACCAGGCGAGGACCGGCAGGTCGCCATTCCTCCCCACTGCCACTTCAGCCCAACTGGGAGCGATCTCGTAGGTGGTCCAGTCCAGTTGGCTCTCAGGCAGACGAACGGTGGGTAGTGCCACTCCTGCTAGGTTAGCAATCAATGGGCGCCCATCCACCAATCCCACTGCTGACAGTTCCCCAACATCAGAAAGAGGAACTTTATGCCCGATCCAGTCCGTAGAGCTTGCCGGCTCTTCCACTTTACCCCGGTTGTATGAGATCAACCCGGAGGCGGATTGCCCGACAATGAGTTGTGGCAGTCCTTCTTCAGTCACGACCAGCTCAATCCCCGATCTGCTGTTGCCGCTTGTGACTAGCTGGTAAACCTGCCAATCATCAGCAGAGTTAGGGCTTGAAACAGTGGACCGGGCAAACTTAACCCTACCCTGTCCCCCGAAATCTCCAGAAAAGGCAAGAGCGGGCTTTCCAGCAACCTCTGCGAACGAGAAGTAATTGATGAAGTTGCCTGACGCAGTTCTGTCTAGCTCGTAAACTAACCACTCTTGATCGCTAGTAGGCAACTCGACTCCGCTAGGCAAACCGACCATAACCCTCCTTGGGGTTTGCCGGTCTTCCATGAATGCTACTGCCGGCTTTCCCTCAATAATAGCGCAATCAATATCCATCATAAAGCTAGCCCGGTTGGAGACTTTATGCCACTGGTACTTGAAGCTGCGGACGGTCACCGAGGCCTCGCTGATGTCCCCCTCGCCGTCCCGCACCCTCACCGCTGCCTCCATCTCCCCCTGCAAGTTTGAGTAGTCAAACTCCAGGATGGGCTGGGGACCGAAGGGAGTGAAGCTCCCGTCCCCCTCCGGGTCCCAGGCAAACTCCAGCGGCCCGCCCTCCGGATCAAAGCTCCCCGCCGCATCAAAGCGGGCGATCTGGGGCGGGCTCTGGTCGCCGATGAAGAAGAGGCTCCGGTCCACCGACAGGGTGACCTCGGGGGGCAGGTTTTTCACCCGGGTAACCGAAGAGGCCAGCTCCACCAGCTCGTTTCCCTGGGGGTCTAGGGGGACCACCCTGAGCC
>JALSIF010000145.1 GCA_026981635.1 bacterium
CAGGGCCATGCGGGCGGCATCAAAGGCCACCAGGCCACCGCCGATGATCAGCACCCGGCTCCCCACATTGACCAGGTAGCCGTTGTTGATGTTGATTAGAAAGTCAACCGCCTTGATCACCCCGTCCAGGTCCACCCCGGGCACATTCATCTCCCTGCCCTGTTGGACCCCGACGGCGATAAAGACCGCCTCAAAGCCCATCTCGCGAAGCTCTTTCAGGCCAAACTCGGGCCCCAGGGGGGCGTTGTACTTGATCTCCACTCCCAGGGAGAGAACCTGATTGATCTCCTCCAGCACGATGGAGCGGGGCAGGCGAAACTCGGGGATACCGTGGATGAGCATCCCCCCCGGCCGGTCGCTCTTCTCAAAGATGGTCACCCGATAGCCCATCAGGGCAAGGTCGTGGGCGCAGCTGATCCCCGCCGGTCCCGCCCCGATGATGGCCACCTTGGGCCCCGCTCCCACCTTGGGCCGGGTCTCCAGCTCATAGAACTCGCTGAGATGGAAGGGCCAGCGGTCCGACTTGTCCTCGTAGGTCTTGCCGATCTCCAGAGGGTGAATGGGGTTTAGCGACTCCACCCCGTAGCGCTCGGTGAGAAACCGCTTCAGCGCCCGGATGGAGACCGGCTTGTCCACCTTCCCCCGGCGGCAGGCATCCTCACAGGGGGCGGCGCACACCCGACCGCAGACCGAGGCAAAGGGGTTGGGCGAGCGGGCCACCACATAGCCGGAGAGAAGGTCACCCTCCGCAATGAGCTGCACATAGCGGCCCGCATCGGTCTTCACCGGACAGGCCATCTGGCAGGGGATGCGCTCCATCCAGTAGCGCGCGTCGGGCAGCTCAGCGACAAACCTCCTTGGTGAAGCAGAAGGCATGGTCATATGCTAAATATAACCTATTGCCTCCTACGTGACTAAGGTCACAAAATATATATCGAATAATAGTTATTAAGCTACTAACTATGTAACCTTTATTATCTATACCTGTGATCGGGTCAGTCCCCGCGGGTCAAGCAGGTCCCTAAGTCCGTCCCCCAAGAGGTTAAAGCCAAGCACCGTCAGCGCCAGGGCGAGGCCGGGAAAGACCGATATCCAGGGGTAGATGGTGAGATAGCTTCGCCCCTCGGCCAGCATCCCACCCCAGCTGGGCCAGGGGGGAGCGATGCCCAGGCCGAGGAAGGAGAGTCCCGCCTCCCCCAGTATTGCCCCCGCCACCCCCACCGTGGCCAGCACCGTCACCGGCGCCACACAGCCGGGAAGCAGGTGGCGCACCACGATCCAGATGGGCGAGGCGCCCATCGCCCGGGCAGCCAGGACAAACTCCTGCTCCCTGAGGGCAAGCATCTGGGCCCTGACCACCCGCGCAATGGGCGGCCAGGCGGTAAGCCCCAGAGCAAAGATCAGCCCTCCCACCCCGGGCCGCTCAAAGACGGCCAGGATGGCGATGGCCAAAAGGATGCCGGGGAAGGCGAAGAAGACGTCGGTGATCCGCATCCAGAGGTTGTCCACCCAGGGGCGTGCATAGCCCGCTAGGGCCCCTACCAGAATCCCCATCACCAGGGCCAAAAGCTCCGCCCCTAGGCCCACCGCCAGGCTGACCCTGCTCCCCCAGATCACCCGGCTCAGCACATCCCGGCCCAGAAAGTCGGTTCCCAGCAGGTGCACCCCCTCCCCCTGCCGCTCCTGCTGAGCCCAGATGGGCGGCTGGCGCAGGGCCTGGCGGTCCTGGTGGAGGGGGTCGTAGGGGGAGATCACCGGGGCAAGCAGGGCAACCAGGGCGAAGGTGAAGATAATCAGCCCGCCGATGATAATGGAAGCCTTCCCCCCCAGGCCAAACATCCGGCCCACCTAGCCCACCCCCTCCTCGCTCACCCTTACCCGCGGGTCAATCAGGGCGTAGAGCAGATCCACCAGAAAGTTCACCACCACGAAGGTGGCCGACAGCATCATCACCCCGCCGATGACCAGGGGGATGTCGCGCCGCTCAATGGCCTGTACCATGGCCGAGCCCACCCCCGGCCAGCTGAACACCGTCTCGGTGAGCACCGCCCCGGTGAGCAGCAGGGCGAAGTTGTTGCCGATAACAGTGACGATGGGGATGAGGGCATTGCGCAGCACATGGCGAAGCACGATGCGCACCGGCGGAAGACCCTTGGCCACTGCGGTGCGCACGAACTCCTCCTGCCACACCTCCAGCATGGAGCTGCGGGTGATGCGGGCAATCACCGCCATGGGCACGGTGGCCAGGGTGACGGCGGGCAGCACCAGGTGGTCCAGGTTCTCCCACCAGGGGCGGCCAAACTCCCCCATCCCGCTGATGGGGAGCTTGCCGCTGAAGATAAGCTGAAGCATCATCCCCAGCCAGAAGACGGGCACCGAAAGGCCGATTACCGCAAGCACCATCAGCCCCAGGTCCAGGGGCGAGTTGGGCTTGAGGCTGGCTACCACCCCCAGGGCCATCCCCACCCCCACCGCAATGAGCATGGCGGCAAGGGTGAGATAGAGGGTGTTTAGGAACTTGTCCCACAGCACCTCGGTGACCGGCAGGTTCTTGTCGTAGCTCCTGCCCAGGTCTCCCCTGGCAAGCTTGCCGAGGAAGATGCCGTAGCGGACCAAAAGTGGCTTGTCCAGGTTGAGCTCCCGGCGGATTATCTCCCTAAGCTCCGGGTCGGCCCGCTGCCCCATGCGGATGGCCACCGGGTCGCCCGGGATGATGTCCATGAGGACAAAGATCACCAGAGAGACCCCCAAAAGCACCACCAAAAGGCTAAAAAGCCTCCTCAGCAGGAAGCGGAGCACGGGCAAAGTCTAGCAGCGGCCCTTCCCCAGGCTGGGGCTACTCAAAGCGCACATCCTCCAGCGGGGTGTTGGAAAGCTGGGGCGCCCGGTCCATGTTGGAGACGATAAGCCCCTTCACCCAGGGTTGCACCAGCAGGGTGACCTTGCGCTGGAAGAGGAGCAGCCAGGGCGCATCCTGGGCAAGGATTGCCTCCGCCTGGCGGTAGAGCTGGGCCCGTTTCTCTTGATCCAGCTCCACCTGGGCCTGCCTTACCAGGGCGTCAAACCTAG
>JALSIF010000146.1 GCA_026981635.1 bacterium
CAGCACCACCAGCAGGGAGGCCAGCATCGCCGGCCGCACCGCCCAAGCCCCAGAGAGTCTGTTAGACATGCTTTTCAGTCTCACTTCTGTCGCCTCCACCTTTTGGGATGGGCTGAGCCTAGAGTGGGCAGCTAAAAGTGAAGTAAAAACCGGCCGGCCGATATAATCGCTCCGGGATGGGAGGAAGCGCCGGGGCTGAGAGAGGAACGGCCTCCGGGCTGCTTGTCTTGGCAGCTGCGGTGGCCATTCTTCTGCTGATAGGTTCAGCCCGCGCTCCCGCCCACTACTTCGTCCAGCTCAAAAACCGCCTCTACCACCACGCCTCCACCGCCTCCACGGTGGGCGAGCTGCTGGATGAACTGGGCATCCAGGTTGACGACCCCGAGCTCCTGGGCATCCCCCTGAGCGAAGCCCTCACCCCGGGCGAGACCATCTACCTCCCGCTGGAGGAGGAGCGGGTGGAGCAGGTGCTTACCGTCCCCCCGCCGGTAGTCTACCAGACCAGGCCGGTGGAGAAGCCGAACGGTGAGGCGCCCCGGGTGATTGATCCTGGCAGGCCGGGCAAGCTCCGCCGCCTGGTCCGCCTCTACCGGTTGGACGGGAAAGTGGTGGGAAAGCACCTCAAGCGTACCTGGATAAGCAGACCCAAGCCGGCCAGGGTGGAGCTTCCCGTCTCTCCCCTGGAGCACATCCCCAGCGTGGAGGAGATCCTGCGTGACCGCCTCCCCCCCTCCCGCCGCTTGCCTCCCCCCAAATACTTCCGCAAGAAGCTCACCATGGAGGCCACCGCCTACTACAACAGCGAGAGCGGCGGGATCAACAAGTGGACCGCCACCGGTCTGGAGGTGGGCTACGGGATCGTAGCGGTAGACCCCAAGGTGATCCCACTGGGCACCCGTGTCTACGTGGAGGGCTACGGCTATGCGGTGGCCGCTGATACCGGTGGCCTCATCAAGGGGAAGATCGTGGACGTCGCCATGCTCACCCGCGAAGAGGCCATTAGCTGGGGCCGCCGCCAGGTGACCGTCTGGATCATTGACTGAGCCCGAGCCCTGAGCCGCATTCCTAAGGGTGTCTCCAACTATCCCCTTTGTCTCCAAATGAAATAGTTGATAGGGGGAGGGGGTATGGGTATAATGTGCTCAACCTTGGAGGTATGCAGTGATGGACAAGTCAGCCCTAAAAGGGTCCCAGCCGGAGGCGGGCGAGGCCTGCGGCTGTGGCGACTTCTGCCACTTTGACCCCGAGCTTCGCGAGCGGCTTATCCGGCGCCTCAAGATGATTGAGGGGCAGGTGAGGGGCATCGCCCGCATGGTGGAGGAGGACCGCCACTGCACCGAGGTGCTCACCCAGATCGGCAGCGTCCAGGAGGCGATGCGCCAGGTGGGCAAGCTGGTCATGCGCAACTACCTGCTCACCTGTGTCGCCCAGGCGCTGGAGGGTGAGGAGGGCAGCTCCGACCAGATCTACGACCAGCTGATGGAAGTGATCTACAAGTTTGCCCGCTAGCTTCCCCTGGCCCCCGTGGCCAGTGGGGAGAGGGAGAAAAAAACCATCAAGGAGGTGTCAGGAGATGGCACAGCGCAAGATTGAGGTCTTCGTTTCCAGTTGTCCCCTCTGCCAGGAGGCGGCCGAGGTGGTCCGCCAGGCGGTAAGCGAGTGCGGCTGCCAGGTGGTGGTCCACGACCTGAGCTCCCCTGCCTGCGCCGAGCAGGCCGCCAAATACGGGGTAAGAGCGGTGCCCTCCATCGTGGTGGACGGTGAGCTGGTCTTCACCGGCAAGCCTACCCCCAGCCAGGCCCACGCCCTGCTTTATCGGGGTGACTAACCAAGGTGCTAGGCATAGAGGACCGGGTATAGGGAGCTAGCGATAACCATCCCCCTGTTGGCCTGACCTGTAGGGTGCAGATATACGGCCGCTCTTCATGCAGGGAGCCCGGTGTCTGCTTACAATGGAGGAGCAATGCCGGGCTCCCTGCGCGACCTTACCCGCTCCCGCCTCTACGAGTGGGCCCTTAGGGCCGATCGCCACCTCGGCCAACACTTCCTGGTGGCCGACTGGGTGCTGCAGCGTATCGTTGAGGCGGCCGACCTTTCCGAGCAGGACTGGGTGCTGGAGGTGGGGGCAGGGCTGGGCTTTCTCACCGAGGAGCTTTGCCTTGGGGCAGGCCGGGTAACCTCCCTGGAGGTTGACCCCCAGATCCACGGCATGCTCACCCGCGAGCTGGCCCATCTCTCCAACCTTGACCTTCGCCTGACCCCCTTCAGCCCAAGACTAATGGACGACTGGCTGGCCGAGGTGGATGAGGCGGACCTTACCCCCAAGCTGGTGGCCAACCTCCCCTACCAGATCACTGGCCTCTTTCTGGAGGCTCTGCTTGAGCGACTCCACCGACTCAGATTGGCGGTGGTTATGCTCCAGCGGGAGGTGGTCCAGCGCATGCTTGCTCGCCCGGGGGGGAAGAGCTACAGCTCCCTCACCGTGGTGCTTCGCACCTTCGGCAGCGCCGAGCTGGTCTGCCGCGTCCCCCCAGGTGCCTTTCTCCCCCCTCCCCGGGTGGAGAGTGCGGTGGTCAGGCTCAGGCCAGGTGGCGAGGTGGAGCTCCCCCCCGACTTTGATCGTGCCGGCTTTCAGCTCCTGGTCCGGGCAGCCTTCAAGGAACGGCGCAAGAAACTGGTAAACAGCCTCCACCACTCCCTGCCGGGAGCTTCCCGAGAGCTGATCACCGAGGCCCTGACTGAGGCGGGACTGGACCCGGACCTTAGGGCTGAGAAGCTCTCCCCACAGGAGTTTGTCACCCTCTACCGGGCCGTGGCGGGAAGGCTTCAAAGGGGAGACTAGTCGCAGAGCTTGATGGTGAGTTCCAGCCCGTTTCCCACCCCAATGGTCTGGGTAACCACGGTGTCGTTCTTCTCTAGGAACTCCTTGAACTCCTGGATCTCAGCCATCTGCCGGTGGGTGATCATGTTGTCGGCCACCATTACCCCACCCACCCTGAGCCTGGGGATAAGAAGTTCTGCACAGGGGACATAGGCGTCCTTGTTCACATCCAG
>JALSIF010000147.1 GCA_026981635.1 bacterium
GCCCCCAGGAGCCTCCCGCTCCCCCGCTCCCAGTGAAGAACGATTAGCGCCTCCACCGCGTCCGGCTGGGTGGGGGGCTTCTCCCACGCCCTGACCACCGTGGTGGCCACCGGGCCAAACCTGCCGCTGAGGACATCCCCATGGCGAAGCCCGCAGAATGCGATCACCCGGTCAAAGCAGCGCACCGCGGTGGCTCCGGTTCGGGGGGGCATGGTTGCCGAGCCGCCCGCTGCGTTTATCCCCGCCACCTGCCCCGCCCGGTTGGCCGGGTTGGCCAGGGGGAGGTAGCGCCACTCCCGCTGGGGGATGAGGTAGACCTCGGCACACTCCCCACAGGCATAGACCGAGGGCAGGCTGGTCTTCTGGCTTGAGTCCACCCTGAGTGCCCCCGAGGGGCCCACCTCGGCCCCCGCCCGTCGGGCCAGCTCCACATTGGGCTCAAACCCCAGGCAGAGCTGGACCAGCTGGCAGGCGTGCCTGCTTCCCCCCGCCACCGCACCCTCCACCCGCCCGTCGCCCACCACCGCTTCCAGGGGCGAGCTGGGGTAGAAGGCCACCTGGTGGCGCTGAAATACAGCCTCCACCTCCCGGCTCACCTCGGGGTGGAGCCAGCCCAGGGGGCGCTCGCCCGCCTCCACCAGGCCGACCTCAAGCCCCCGCCGGCGGTAGGCCTCAACCATCTCCAGCCCCAGGATGCCCGCCCCCGCCACCAGCACCCTTGCCGGCCGACGGGAGGTGAGGTAGTCCTCTATGGTCAGGGCATCCTCCACCGACTTGAGCAGGAAGACACCCTCAAGCTTCGCCCCGGGCAGGTCCGGCCGCCGCGGCCGGCTGCCGGTAGCCAGCACCAGGGCGTCGTAGGTGAGCACCTCCTCCCCCCCTCCTTGGCTTCGCACCCTGACCCGCCTGCCCAGGGGATCAATCTCCACCGCCTCAGTTTTCACCAGCACCCTCACCCCCGGCTGGCGCTCAAGCTGGCTCGGGGTGCGCACGGTGAGGCGTTCCCGGTCGCGGATGAGGCCGGCCACGAAGTAGGGCAGGGAGCAGGTGGCCTGGGAGATGTGGGCGGTCTTCTCAACCAACACCACCTCCGCCTGGGGGTCAGTGCGCTTGGCCCAGACGGCGGCGGTGGCGCCGCCCGCCACTCCCCCGATCACCACGATGCGGCCCATGGGTCTGCCATTGTAGGCTCGCGCTGGCCGGAAGGCCCCGCTACCTATAATCGCCTGCGTGCGCTGGCTCTTGATGGGGCTTGCTCTGGCCGTACTCACCCTCAGCGCCGCCTGCGGAGGAGGTGGTGAAGCGCCCGCCACCTCCACCCTACCCCCCATCGGCCAGGGGGGAAGACCCCAGCCCCAGCCCCCACCCCGCTTCACCCTGGCCGGCCTGGTGCTAAACAGCCTGGGCAACCCGGTCCCCCAGGCGGCCGTCCTGCTGGGTGGACGGGAGGCGGTGACCGATGAGCGGGGCCGCTTTGAGATCAGCCAGGTGCCCGCCGGCCTCTACGAGCTCACCGTTCAGGCCCCCGGCGAGCCCATCCTGGTTCAGCGCATAAGCTTCAGCGGAGAGGGCGACTTTCTCACCCTGACCCTGCCCGATCCCCAAGGCGAAGGGCTCTTCCCCACCGCCCTGGAGCCGCCCCTGCTTAGCCAGGACACAAGCCTAAACACCGACCTCACCATAACCTTCAGCCAGCCCCTGGTCCCCGATCCGGAGCTTTCCGCGCGGGTGAGCCTGGTGCCCGGCGGGGCCCCCTTCCAGGTCAGGGTGGAGGGAAACCGCCTGGTGATCGTTCCCCGCCGCCAGTTTCCCGCCGGCTCAAGGGTGAGCCTGCGCATTGAGCCGCCCCTCACCAGCCAGGGAGGAGAGGAGCTTTCCGTCGCCCTCACCGCCGCCTTCCGCACCGTGGAGGTGGACCGGGAGCCGCCCCGCCTGCTGGGGGTGGAGCCCGACCCCGCCGCCGGCCCCCTTCCCCTGAACCCCACCCTCCGCCTGGTGCTGAACGAGCCGCCCGCCACTCTGCCCACCCTCTCCTCTGAGCCGCCCCACCAGTGGCAGGCCGCCGTAGAGGGGACCGACCTGGTGATCACCCCCGCCGCGCCCCTTACCCCCCTGACCAGCTACACGCTCACCATCACGGGAATTGAGGACCAGGCGGGAAACCGGCTAGCGCCGGTGGTGGTGGAGTTTGCCACCTCGGACCGGACGCAAAGCTTTACCATCCGCGACCCGGCCTGGAACCCCATCACCGGCGAGGTGGTCTTTGCCGCCAACCCGGAGGGCCAGTTTGACCTCTTCTCGGCCGATCCCGAGAGCGGCCAGGTGCGCCGCCTCTTCCTCACCCCGTGGGACGAGCTTTCCCCCACCGTCTCCCTGGACGGACAGCTCATCGCCTACCACTCCCTCCGGCAGGGCAACCGGGACATATACCTGAGGACTCTTACCGGCGGGGAGGAGGTGAGGCTTACCGAAGACCCGGCCGACGACCGCGACCCCGACTTCAGCCGCATCACCCAGCGCCTCTTCTTCGTCAGCGACCGGGGAAGCACCACCCCCCAGCGCCGCCTCTTTCGCCTCTGGGAGATGAACTTTGACGGCGGCGGCAAGCTCCCCCTCACCACCGGAGTGGCCAGCTCTGTATTTGACCCCACCCACCTTCCCTTCACCGACCAGCAGCTGGTCCTGCTCACCCCGGTGGAGGGACGCATGCGGGTGATGAATGTGGCCCTGGGCGAGGAGCCCCTGGTGGTGGGGGTCTCCACCCTGGTGGCCGGCACCCACAGCTCCCCCACGGTGAGCGGCAGCGGCGACCGGGTGGCCTTCGTGGCCAGCCTCTCCGGCGAGCCGCCCCAGGTGTGGACCGCAAACCTGGACGGCAGCTTCCCCGCCCGGCTCACCGACCTCCCCCTGGGGGTGAGCCAGGTGGCCTTCTCCCCCTTCCCCGGCGACCCCCGCCTGGCGGCGGTCCTTCCCCGCTCAGATGGGGGCAGCGACCTGGCCCTGCTTGACGGCGACACCGGCGAGATCATCACCCTCCTGGTCAGAGGA
>JALSIF010000148.1 GCA_026981635.1 bacterium
TGCGAAGGGAGCAAAAGCGCCCCGGCCGGTGGGGTCAAAGGCAAACTCCAGCGGATCGCCCAGGGGGCTGAGGCTTGCCGAGGCGTCAAGGGTGAGCTGCTGGGGGTTTACCCCGTCCAGGTAGAGAGTCGGGGGGGTGGCGGTGAGCTGGGCGATGGGGGCATCGCCATCCCCCACCACCACCTTGACCAGGGCCCGCGGGGGAGCGGGGGCGGGGGGATCGGTGGAGACCATGGCCTGGATGAGGTAGACCCCCGGGTCGCTCAGGGTGGCGGTGTCTACCACCTTCCCCCGGTGGGCGGGCAGGGGAGTGGGGCCGGGGCCCATGGGGGTAAAGAAGCCGTCGCCGTCAATGTCCACCGTGGCTCCGAAGACGGGAGTGGAGGGGCTGTCAAAGGAGAGGACAAGCTCCAGCGCCAGGGGAGGGTCGCCGGTGCGGGGGGTGGCGGTCAGGGTGAGGGAGGGGGGGAGGAAGGTGCTGACCAGGTAGGGGACCGAGGCCAGGCCCACCACCCGGCCGTCGGCATCCCTCATCCTCACCGTGGGGCGGTAGAAGCCGGGTATCGGGCCAGGTCCGGGAAGCAGAGAGAGGGGGAGCCCGTCTATGGCGGTGAGGCCGGTCATGGTGTAAGAGCCCTCGCCGGTGGGGTCCAGATCAAAGGTGGCGCCGGAGAGGGAGGTGGTGGCGGTAAGCCTGCCCAGGTAGATGCCCTGGGCTACCTGGGCGGGGGAGAGGGTGAGGGTGAGGTCGGGAAGCTCCCCCGGCAGGGGGGCGGCGCTGGCCGGGGCGGAGAGGGGGCTCTGGTTGCCGGTATCGTCCACCGCCGCCACGGCGAAATGGAGCTCCCCCCCGCTAGCCTGGATGGGGAGGAGCAGTTCCTCCCGCTCAATCAGCCTGTCGCCCAGGAGGCTCTGCGCCTCAGCCGGGTCGGTGAAGGGGGCGGTGGACCAGTAGAGGCGGTAGCCGGCCAGGTCGGAGGCGGTGGGGCGGCTCCAACTGAGATATATGCCGCCGGGGACGGGCTGGGCGGTGAGGTCGGTGGGGGGGTCGGGGGGATCGCGGTCGGTAAAGTCATGGGCCTCGGCGTGGACCAGAAGCAAGCTCAGGGGACCCTGCAGGTCGGGGGTGACAATGGCGACGAAGAGGTTGCCCAGGGGGGAGAGGTAGCTTGTCCCCTGGCCGAGCAGGATGCGCAGGTGGTTCTGGGTGTAGGGGCCGCGCCACTGCCAGCGGCCCAGCCCGTAGTTGGCCAGGGCGACCCAGTAGCGCTGGCCGGGAGCGAGGTTCACCTCCAGCCCCACGATGGCGGGCGGGTCTCCCCCCATGGCAAGGCGGTAGATGGCCCAGCCGATGGGGGAGGCGTCGGGCATCAGGCGGAGGGCCAGGCGGTCCAGGGAGGCGGCGCTGGCGTCGGCCTGGAAGAAGCTGGCACCAAAGGCAACGGCGCTGCCCGCCCAGATGTCGCTCAGGGTGCGCCCCTCCTCCCATGGGCCGGGGCGCAGGAGGGCGGAGGAGCCGATGAGCTGGGTCTTAGCGCTGGCTGGGTCTACGTAGCCTTCGGGGGTAAGCCGCTCCCAGGGCTGGAGGCGGTCCTGGGGAAGCTCCCGCAGGGGGGAGGGGAGGGCCAGCCCGGCGGGGGGACCTTCCCCTTCGGTGCTGGCACTCTTTTGCTCACCGCCCGACCTGCCGCAGGAGGAAAGGGCAAATAGCAAAACCAGGACGAGGGTGAAGAAGCCCCAGTGGACACGCCTAGCCACTTTCCATCACCTCCCCAGCCGGGCCCCCTACGGAGCCTTGCCTGTTTCCTCCTCTTGCTTCCGGTTCAACTCCGTTACCTAAACACGGTGACGTAGTCAAGGTCACCGCTCTTTCGGTTGGCGATGTAGAGTTTGGGGAACTTGCGGTTGGGGCCCAGACCAGAAAGCCGCACTTCGCCTGGCTCCATGAACCGGGGGTCGCCACGGTAGGCGGGGTACTCGCGCCAGTTGACCTCCCCGTCGGGGGTGTCGGAGATGGCAAACATGAAGACCCGCTGGTCGGGGTTCCAGAAGCCCACCGCGGGGCGTCCCCCCACTATCGTTAGGCTTGCGCCCCGGGCGGGACTGAATATGCCCACCCCGTTCCAGCTCCCCGTGCCGTCGGGTTGCTCATTGATGTCAAAGGCGAGTCCGCCGTCAGGCGAGTTTCTAGTCATGGCGGGACGGCCATCCACCTCCGCAAGGTCGTAGTCCAGGAAGGGGTCCCCGCCGAGGATGCTGAACGAGGTCCAGGTCCAGCTCCCCGTGCCGTCGGGGCTGTCGTTGATGTGGAAGACCACCGCCCCATCGGTGCTCTCCGAGGCCAGCACCGCGGGAAGGCCGTTTATGGTCGCCGCCCTGACGGGCTGGGTGGAGACGTAGTCAGGGTCAATGGTCATGGCGTCCTCCAGCCGGGACTTGGTCCAGGCGCCTGAGCCGTCGGGCTGGTCGTTTACCGCCATCCAGAGGTCGTTGTTGAGCACATAGAAGACGGCCGGGCAGCGGGTGGTCCCGCACTGGACGGTGGCCAGGCCGGAGTAGGAGGATACCCCGTCGTCGGTCTCCACCGTGCTCACCAGCCAGCTCCCCAGGCCGTCGGGCTGGTCGTTTAGGGCAAACTTGATGTCCCGGTCGGTGGCGTCGTAGTAGCTTGCCGCGGGAAGGCCGTTGATGAGGTAGGCGGAGGGATTCCTGCCCACGTCCCCCGCCGCATCAACCGTGGTGGGGAATTCGGCAAAGTCGGGGGTGTCAAGGACGAAGAGCAGATCTTTCTGGTCGTGCTCGTAGAAGAAGACCCCCACCTTCCCGCCGGCCAGCTCCACCGTGTCCAGACCGCCGATGCCGTAGCCGCCCCCGTACTCAATCACCTGGTAGTTGGGGGTGCCGGAGCCGTCGGGCTGGTCGTTCAGGTAGGCGGCGGCCACCTTGCTGAAGAGTTCAAAGAAGCGGGTGTAGGCCAGGTAGGGAGTGCCAGCGGGAT
>JALSIF010000149.1 GCA_026981635.1 bacterium
GCGGCTGGCCCCTACCGCGGCGCCGATCTTCTCGGCAAACTCAAACAGGGGTCTAAACCCCTCCGGGCCGCCCACTCCACGGCCGCCGCTTATCACGATCTCCGCCTCGGTCAGGCTCACCTTGCCCTTGGGCTTGGGCTTGATCTCGGTCAGGGTGGGGCTGAAGGCCGAAAGGTCAACCGCAAACTCCTCCACCTGGGGCTGTTTTGGTTCCACCTCGCCGAGGAAGGTGTTGGGGCGGATGGAGTAGAGCTCCACTGGCGAGTCGGGCTTTAAGCTGGCGGTGGCGATGACCTTGCCCGCATAGAGGGGCTTTTGGACCACCACCCTGCCATCCTCAACCCGAAGGTCGGTGATGTCGTTTATGAAGCCTGCCCCCAGCTTGCCCGCCAGATGGGAGCCAAGCTGGTGGCCGAAGGCGGTCTGGCCAAAGAGTACCCGCTTTACGCCCCTAGCGGAGATGAGCTCCTTTAGAGCGTGGGTGAAGGCGGCCAGGTCAAAGTAGAAGGGGGTCTCCACCACGAAGACCTTGCCGACCCCCTGCTCACCGAGCTTGCTTGCCGCCTCAGCGGCGCCCTTGCCCAGGAGGACGGCGTCAAACTCGCCCCCCAGCCGGGAGGCGGCCACCGCTAGCTCCTGGTTGATCTTGCGCGGTTCACCCTCAAACTGTTCGCAGACGATGAGTGTCTCAGCCATCGGCTTCTCCTCAGATGACCTTGGCTTCCTCGTGAAGCAACTTCACCAGCTTTTCCACCTTCTCCTCAACACTTGCCCCCTCAATGATCACCCCCGGCTTACGCTCCGGCGGCGGGGCAAAGGAGAGGTATTCAATCAGCCTCCCTTGGGCACCCACCGAGGAGGGGTCTATCCCCAGGTCGGCCAAGGTCTTTCGCTGCTGGGGCTTCTTCTTGGCCCCCATGATCCCCTTCAGGTTGGGGTAGCGGGGCTCGTTTAGGGCCTTGTCGCAGGAGAGGATGCAGGGCAGGGGGAGCCGGTGGACCTCCACCCCCACCTCACTGTGGAGCTCCACCACCGCCGCACCGTCCTCCAGCTCCAGCTTGGCGATGGGCCCTAGGTAGGGCAGGTTCATCATCCCGGCCAGCACTGCCGGGGTCTGGCCGTAATCGTAGTCCACCCCCTGCTTGCCGGCCAGGATCAGGTCGGGCTTAAGCTCATCCAGCACCACCTTTAGCACCTTGGCGGCGCCCAGCGGGTCAAGCCCCTCCAGGGCGGGGTCCAGGATGTGGATCGCCTCGTCCACTCCCACTGCGAGGACGTTGAGCAGGTTTTTGGCCGACTCCTCGCGGCTGCCCGCCAGGATGGCCACCACCTTGACCTGGTCCTCGCCCAGCCGCTCCTTGATGCGGACCGCCTCCTCGTAGGCGTACTCGTCGTAGGGGTTGATGACGAACTTCACCCCCGAGTAGTCAATCCTTCCCCCTTCAATCTTGAAGCGGGTCTCCGTGTCGGGTACTTCCTTGATCAGCACCGCAATGAGCATAGCCTTAGGTCTCCACCCATTGGGATTCCCAGAGCAGAGGATTATAGAGGGGCCAGATTGCGCCCGGCGGGCTAACCTTTTCCCCTGCGCAACTTTCCGCAGGTCAAACGGTGGGGAGATTTTCCCTGTCGGGATTGCCAAAATCAGCCCGGATCGGGTATAAATAGATAGCGCTTAGGCGCGAGCAGCTTGAAAGCCGGAGCCGGAGGAGCAAGCGGGCGCATGGGGTAGCCTCATAGTCATCTGTCTTTATCTTGTCATCATTCGGCCTCCTGATCATCCCCCGAAGCGCTCCCGGGGGACCAAGGCTCTCTCCGGCTCCAGGGCTTTTTTATTTCTGGCCCGTGTGTCTTCCTGGCTCCGCTCTCTCATGCCGTGGGTGGTTAAAAAAGGGCGCCCGCCCCGGAGGGCGGGCGCGGGGAAGTTGCGGGCAGCGGGATTAACCTAGCTCAGCAGAGGTTGTTGTTCAGGTTGTCTGCCACCGCCTGGGCGTAGCTTGCGATGGTGGCCTGGGGCCAGTCGGGGTAGGGGGCATAGATGTAGATCTCGCCTACCCCCAGGATCTCGGCGATGCGCGCCTTGATGGCGTCGCTGTCGCTCTCCTGGACGCCTGCACCGGCGAAGGTCTCCGAGTCGGGGTCGGTGATGCGGATGCCGGTCACGTCGTAGATGGCCTGGACGGTGGCATCCTCCACCTCCTGCTGGGTGTAGGGGCAGGCGGCCGGCTGGGGCGTCGGGTCAGATGCCGGCCGAGCCGAAGCCCCCAGCGCCAGGGCCAGCAGGGCCAGACTGACCAGTCCCAGAACTCTTGTCACTGCGTGTCTCATCATGACACCTCCTTAGTTTAGGTTTCGTCTGTGGTGAACACTACTGTTCACCTCCTCTGGCCAGAGTTGACATGAGTATACCAGATGTGACAACTGATGTCAAGGAAAAGTCATAAATTGTCTAGGCCTACTTGGGTTAGAGTGGTAGCGATGAGGGTGCTCTGGATAGTGGGCTCCTTTGGGGACGGCCGCTGTGGGGTGGGCGACCATGTCTTCCGCCTCTGGCGGGAGCTTTGCGCCACCCTGGAGATAGGGGTGGTGGCCCGGGGAGACTCCCTGCGGGAGGCGGGCAGGCTTAACCAGCTGAGCTTGGTGGGGCTTGAGGGGATGAGGGTTCATCCTGGCATCTCCCTGTCGGGGCTGGAGCCAGCGGAGCTGCTCGATTTGCCTCAGCCAGTCCCCACCGACTTGGCCGGGTTGATGGCGTGGTCACCACCGCCGGCGGATGGCCCAGAGGAAGAAGTGAGCACTGGCAACCGCCCTCCAGCCTTGGCCTGCTTCGGGCTGGAGAGCTTCTCCTTTCGCCACTGGCCCGAAATCAGGCGGGTGGTGGAGGAGTTTTCTCCCCATTTGGTCCACCTCTTCTATCCCGCCCGCGGTTTCAGGCTTAGCCCCCTTGCCAACCTGATCCCCCTGCTCGTCTCTGCCCTCGGCAATCGCCCCCCCCT
>JALSIF010000150.1 GCA_026981635.1 bacterium
CAGATTGAAGTGGGTCTTTTCCCTGATCTCCCAGCCCTTCACGGTGAAGTCGGC
Source organism: bacterium (assembly GCA_026981635.1). Taxonomy (GTDB): domain Bacteria; phylum 4484-113; class 4484-113; order JALSIF01; family JALSIF01; genus JALSIF01. The sequence goes on from JALSIF010000150.1 coordinate 55, forward strand.
CAGGCGAAAGATGACCATCACCAGCCCGATGATGGGGATGAGAAAGGCGTAGGAGCCATATTTGGAGTAGTCGGAGAGCACCCGGATCCACAGGCCAGGGAAGGCGGCGATGGCTCCGCCCACCAGTCCGCTTAGGTAGATGTAGGTGCGGCAGAGCTGGCTGATCAGCCGGCGGGCCTCCTGGTCGTAGCCCCGCTCAAACAGGCTGACGATGATGGGATAGCCGGCGATCATGATGAGGCCCAGGGTCAGATCCAGCCCCCGCTGGGGAATGAGGTAGCCCACCGAGTAGTTGGAGACCGCCTCTTCTCCCCGGAAGAAGAGCAGGACATAGCGGTCGGCCACCGACAGGCCCCACAGGGCCATTGCCGACCCCATCATGGGAAGGCCAAAGCGTAGCATCCGCTTCAGCACCTGGGAATCAAAGTTGGCCAGGGGCTGGCGCAGGGTGCGCGCCAGCCAGAGGGCAAAGGCTGCCGCTACCCCAAGCTGGACCAGAGCGTTTCCCGCCAGCACCTCCATCGCCTGGGGGGCGATGAGCAGGATCAGCGCCCAGCCGAGAAGCAGCTTGCCCCAGCTTTCTGCGATCCACATCAGGGTGAAGTGGAGGGGTAGGCGGGCGGCCCGCTGAAGTCCCTCCAGCACACCAAGGGTTCCACCGAAGGCGGCAATGATGGCGGTGGGGATGATGAGCAGGTGATAGGGGGGAGGGAGGTAGGGCCGGATGGCCACTGCCAGCCCCAGCAGGAGCAAGTAGTTAAGGACCAGAACTCCGACCACGGTGGCCAGCAGGGTACCCAGCTTGCCCTGCTGGCGGTAGGCCTCAAGGTAGCGGAAGGCGGAGTTCTTGATCCACTGGAACATCACCGTCATGGCGAACCCCGCCGTGTAGATCATGGTGAGGTATGCACCGTACTCCGCCTTGGGCAGGAGGGTGGAGAAGACCTTGATGGCCAGGATGCTGGCCAGGGCGGGGAGAAAGCGGCTGGGGATGTAGATCAACAGGTCGCGGGCAGTCTCCCGGAGGGGGCTCTCCTGGAGGGGGGGATTGGACTGGCCAGTCTCAGCCGATTCGCCCATAGTGGATTAGAAGAAGCCTTGGCCTGAGGCGGTAAGTATAATCCGACCGTGCTGGTCAGTGTTCTGAGGAGCAAGCTTCACCGGGCGACGGTCACCGCCTCCCGACTGGACTATGAGGGTAGCCTGGGGCTCAGCCGGGAGCTCATGGAGGCGGTGGGTTTTCACCCCTACGAGCAGGTTGAGGTAGCAAACATCAACAACGGCGAGCGCTTCACCACCTACATCATCCCCCTGGAGGAGCCCGGGCAGGTGGTGCTCAATGGGGCAGCCGCCCGGCTCGGCTCAGTGGGAGACCGCCTGATCATCATGTCATTTGTACAGCTTGCTGCGGAGGAGATTGGTTCCCACCGCCCGCGCATCGCGGTGCTGGATGAGGCTAACCGCATAGTTGAGACCAAGTGAGCGATCTCGGCCCGCCCCTTTCTCTTAAAGAGCGTCTGCGGGCGGCGCTGGCCGAAGACCTCCCCCAGGGCGACCCCACCAGCGAGGCGCTCATTCCTGAGGGGATGCTCGCCCTGGGCAGGGTGGTTGCCGGGCAGGAGCTGGTGGCAAGCGGCCTTTCGGTGGTGGAGCCGCTCATCTCGCTGCTTGACCCGAAGGCCGAGGTAAAACCCCTCTGCCGAGACGGGGAGCTTATGGCCAGGGGAGAGCCCCTCTGCGAGATCAGGGCAGGGGCTCGGGCGATGCTTATGGCCGAGCGGGTGATGCTTAACCTTCTCATGCGCCTTTGCGGGATTGCAACCCTCACCCGCCGGGCGGTGGAGGTGGCCGGTGGCACTCAGCGGGTGCGCATCCTGGACACCAGGAAGACCACCCCCCTGTGGCGCGACCTGGAGAAGGCGGCGGTGCGCCACGGGGGAGGGGTGAACCACCGCCACAGCCTTTCGGCCATGGTGCTGGTCAAGGAGAACCACCTCAGGCTGGCGGGGTTTTCCTTCTCCCAGGTGGTCTTACGGGCGAGGGAGCTTAGGCCACCCTCAACCCCGGTTGAGGTTGAGGTGGAGGGCCTGGCCCAGCTTGAGGAGGCTCTGGCAAGCGGGGCGGACCGCATCCTGCTGGACAACTTCCCTCCCCAGGAGGTGGTAAGGGCGGTAAGGATGCGGGACGACTTCTGCCGGCGGCGGGAGCCGCGCTACCCCGACCAGGTCTGGCCGGTGGAGCTTGAGGCAAGCGGGGGGATAACCCTGGCCAACCTCTCCGCCTATGCCCAGACCGGGGTGGAGATGGTAAGCCTTGGGATGCTAACCCACTCCGCCCCGGCGGTGAACCTATCCCTGGAGGTGGAGCCCCTCTCGGGCTAGCCTCCATCTCCCACTACAATGGCGCCGATGGTTTCTTCACCTGATCTCTCCGGCCGGGTGGCCATCGTCACCGGGGGGACCCGTCGGCTGGGTGCCTGGCTTACCCGCGGCCTGCTGGAGGCAGGATGCAGTGTGCTTGCCACCTACCACCGGGACAGCTCGGCGGCCAGGGAGTTTGAGCGGGAGTGGGAAAAGCGGCGGAGGGAGCTGGTGGAGGCAGAAAGGGCTGGCGAGCCAGGTGAGCTTGTGGTCATGAAGGCCGATGCCGCCAGTACTGCCCAGTGGCGTCGGGTGGTTGAGCGGGTGGCGAAGCGCTGGGGCAGGCTGGACATCTTGGTAAACAACGTGGGCCACGGCCTGGAGCGAAAGCTCAGCGAGACCGAGCCGGAGGAGATGGAGCGCCTGCTCAGGTCCAACCTGATGAGCGCCTTTTTGGGCATCAGGGCCTGCCTGGACCTGATGGTGGAGACGGGGGGCGGGGCGATCGTGAACCTGGGCTGCGCCGGC
>JALSIF010000151.1 GCA_026981635.1 bacterium
ACCCCCCGGGCATCCTCGGGGCAGGGTTCAACCGGCTGAGCAGGAGGCGGGGCGGGCACCTCTTCCAGCAGGCCGAGGCGGTGGAGGTGGTGCCACATCCACTCCTCGCTCTCCAGCGCCCGAAGCAGGCGGCGGGGATTTTGGGGGTCGGCCACCCTGACCCCGTGCTCCCTAGCCAGGCGGGCAAGCTCCTCCACCCCAGCCTCCTCCATGAGCTGACTCAGGGCCTCCCGCACCTCGGGCAGGGGCGGGGGACGATCCAGGCGAAGGCGTCCGGTGAGGGCGGCAAGATAAAAGAGGGTCCCCCCCACCACCAGGGGAAGCCTGCCGCAGCCGGCAATCTCCCCCACCAGACGGCAGGCGTCGCGGACGAAGTCGGCCGCCGAATAGGACTGACCGGGATGGCGGATATCCACCAGGTGGTGGGGTATACGCTGCCTCAGCTCAGGGGAGGGCTTGTCGGTGCCCACATCCAGTCCCCGGTAGACCATCCGGCTGTCGGCGCTGATTATCTCCAGCGGGATCTTCCCGGCTAGCCAGATTGCTAGCTCGCTCTTGCCGCTGGCGGTGGGGCCGGTGAGGATGAGGTAGGCAGGGGCCACGGGGCGATTTTAGTGAGCTCCAGGGGCCTATCTACTCCTCTCCGTCGGCTCCCCCACCCAGCATGCGCCTGACCATGTTGCGCAGCAGAAAGACCGGGTCGTAGCTGGTGGTGGAGGCGCTCACTGCACCAGAGAGCTCCACCTGGTCGTGCAGGGTGGCAAACCGCACCCTGCGATAGCGGCCACCGCCCCCCGACGAGCCGCTCTCCCGCTCCTCGCGGCGGCGGGGGTTTTCCCGGCGGCGCTCCCGCCCGGTGGGGTTTACCCGGTAGGACTTCTCGGCGAAGTCCGACGGCCTCACCTCCCAATCAGCCATGGCATCTGAATTAGATATCGGCCAGGTGAGGGCCGGGTTTTAGGGCTGCTCACTGCGCCGGCGGATCTCTTCCAGGATGGGCTGCACCTCGCCGGCAAGTTGGTCATCAAACTCCAGCGGGCTAAGGCTAAGACGGTAGCGGCGCTCCACCTCAGCCACCATCTCCACCATCACATCCTCCATCATCACCGGGTGACCCAGCTCCACCAGCCCGGCTACGAAGTCGCGGTGGGCCAGATTCTGGTCACGGTTGGGGGGCACCGGCAACACCTCCTCCATCAGTTCAACCCGGCTCATAAAGAGCAGGGTGCCGTGGAAGAGGGCGGTGCGCCTGGATATCCACAGGCCGCTTCCCCCTACCTTTCTCCCCACCACCATGAGATCGGATATCCCTCCCCGCTCGGCGCTAATTCCCAGCCTAGAGAGGCAGGTGATGACGAGGGAGAGAACCTCGTTCTGGATCGCCTTGGGAGTGAGATCGGGAATGAGATCACGGGGCAGGATGAGGCCGTAGTTGAGGTTATCCTCATGGTGGACCACTGTTCCCCCACCGCTGATGCGGCGGATGAGGGGGAGGTTCCGCTGGCGAACCTTCTCCACCCAGACCCACTCGGAGAGCCGGTTGTTTCTCCCCACCACCACACAGGGTGAGTTGACATAGAAGACCAGTGCGGGCAGGCCCTCCTCCCGGTCGGCCAGGCGAAGCAGGTATTCCTCGGCGGCCAGATTGAGCCAGGGGTCCCGGCGGTTGGAGATGAGCAAATGGGCAGGCTCGGTCGCCACCGCTACCAGGCAAACCCCACCACCAGCGGCCGGCCGGGGCCTATCTCCACCACCTCTCCATCCCTCAGGTTCTGCTTCCAGGAAAGCCCCACCGGGACCAGAGAGAGACGGCGCAGGTGGGTTGCGGCAGGTGGGACCTTCCACTGGGCGGGCCGGTCACACCCTATCACCAGCACCACCTCCCGAGGGGCGGAGAAGCGGGACGGGGAGCAGGCGGGAGGAAGCCTGAGCCTTCTTATCATCTCCCGAGCAGGGTCGTAGTAGCGGGTGGAGACCAGGTAGAGGGCCATCTTCTGCATGGAGGAGAGCTTGGGTACCCCGGCAAGGCCGTCCAGGAAAATCTCCTCCTCGCCCTGGGAGATCAGCTCTATCAGCCGCCCGAGGTTTACCTGGGCAGGAAGCAGGACGGGCTTCCCAATGGCGATGCGGTCTTGGTAGCCGGGGGCGGTGGTGTCCACCGGCTCCACCTCCACCGGACGCAGGGCTTCAAGGGAGGCCAGCAAAATCTCTGCCCTGGTAAGCAGGAGAAGCTTCGGCCGGGGGAAGTTGGTTGGCTGCTTGGCCCTCTGTCTGGGGGGTTGAGCAGGGGCGGCGGTGGATCTTCCCGTGGGGGGCCCTTCCACCTCTACCACTACGGAGCGCTTGCCTCCCCCGCCTGTCTCTGCCCCGGGCACCTCCCGATAGCCCGGCCAGAACATTCGCCACACCTGCGCAGGGCTGTGGTAGACCCGGTAGCCCTCCCCTGTCCCAGCGAGAGAAAGCTTCTCCAGGGTGAGATAAGGGGGAAGGGCCTCCCCTGAGGGAGGACTGATGGGCTTGGTAGGAGGCGGGGCGGGAGGGAGCGAGTAGGAAACCTCCCCCGGCTGCTCCACCCTAACTGGGGTAGGCGGCGGAGCAGGTTGAGGCTTCTCCTTGGGACGGGGGGCAGGCTTGGAAGAGGAGGGGGGCAGTTTGGGGCCCGAGGGAGCGGGCAGGAGGGGACGCTGGGCAGGAGGTAGGCGGCGTGATCCCTCAAGACCCTCAAGCTTCAGCTTGCCACTCATGAGCAGGGCCCACTCGTCCATGGTGACGAGGCGAAAACCCCGCTCCCTCAGGTTGTCAATGATCTGGGGCAAGGCGGTGACGGTGCGGGGGTTTATGGCGTGAAGCAGGATGACTGAGCCATTCTCCACCCGCCCCATCACTCGCCGCACGATCTCCTCCGGCTCCACCTCCTGCTGCCAGTCCTGGGGGTCAACCGT
>JALSIF010000152.1 GCA_026981635.1 bacterium
TCCCTGCTTTCCGGCCGCACCCTGGCCGACATCCGCCGGTTGGCGGCAGGTGCCCTGGCCCGCTCCAGGAAGGCGGCGGACCGCTGGGGGGTGGAGCCAGGCCCCCTGGACCAGCTCTTCTTCCTCGCCTACCCCACCGCCCTGGACGAACCGGCCCAGTGGCCGCCGCTGGAGCAGGCCTGGCAGGAAGTTGCCCCCAGGCTGGAGAGTGTTCCTCTTGACCGGCTGGCCGAGCTGGTGATTGAGGCGGTCTTCACCCGGGTCCCGGCTGAGGAGGAGAAGACCGCCGAGCCGCCCTTCCCCCCCCGCTCCCCCTGGCCCGGCGTGGGAGGGGACTGGTGCGCCCGCCGCGGTGCCCTGGCGGTGAGGCTGCTCAGGCGCGCCGGCCTGCCCGGCCGGGTGGTGTGGACCGGCCCGGTGGCGGGCTTCCCCCGCGGCTACACCTTCTCCGAGCTCCTCACCCCGGCTGGCTGGCGGCCCCTCGACCCCTGCGGCAGGGGGATCGGGGAGATGGTGCGGACAAGCGGGGCGGTCTACCGCCCCTACCCCAGCGAGTGGGCCCTCGCCCTCTCCCCCTACCTGGCGCTGGTGGATACCTCAACTCTGGCGGGCTTTTCGGTGGAGCTTGCCACCGCCGACTACCGGGAAATGCTCAGGACCGAGCTGGTAGAGGTTGAGCTTGGTGCCCGGGGGCCCCACGGCGAACCCCTCCACCAGTTTCGCTTCTCCCTATATGGGACGGTGGGTGGCCGGCTGACCCAGGTGGTCAGTGCCCAGTGCCAGCTCAGCCCTCCCTGCCGCCTGCTGGTGCCCCCAGGGGCCTATCTGGCCCTCTGGCAGAGCAGGGAGGAGCTGTTTCTCGTCCCTGCGGGGAAAGAGGCCCGCTCCGGCAAGGAAGAAGAAGGGGAGGCGAAACTCACCTCCCTTTTCCTGCCCCTTGCTGCCGCCCGCCGGATTGAACTCCGCTCCGGTCAAAGGGTCAGGCTGACCGCCCGTCTGAGGCGGGGCGATCCCCAACTGCCCGGCCGCATCTGGCTTCGGGAGGTGCCCCGATGAGACGAAGTCTGGCAGAGCCGGTCATCCTGGCCATTGTTCTGCTCTGCTTCCTCATTGCACCCCTCCAGGCGGTACCAGAGCAAACCACCCCTGCCGATGTGGCCTCGCTCAGTAGGATGCTTGGCGAGTCTGCCCGTTCGGTCCCCGACGGCGTGCTTGAAGACCACCTGAAAACCGCCCTCATGGTGAGGCAGCGGGCGGCCGAGAAGCTCCCCGACGAGCTGTGGCGGGACTACGTGCTAGACCCTCGCCTGGGGCTGGGGGAGATCACCCCCTGGCGGGGCAAACTGTTTGAGCGCTTCGCCGACCTGCTGGAGCTTTCCCCCAGGGAACGTGCCCTCCGGCTGAACCGACTCCTCGCCGAGGCGGTGGGAGAGGGGTCCGTCCCCACGCCCCTCGCACCTCCGCCCGATCCCCTCAGCATGCTGAAAACGGGCTGGGCCACCCCCTGTGGCCGCGCCGCCCTGCTGGTGGCCTCCCTGCGCACCCTGAATCTCCCCTCCCGCCTGGTCTGGTCCGCCCCCCCTGCCGGCGGGATGCCCCCCTGCTGGGTGGAGGTAAACCTGGGCGGGGATTGGAGGGTGGCCTTCCCCGCCGAGCCCGACCGCTTCGGAGATCCCCGCCCCTACCTGCCCGGTTTGCCCGCCCACATCTACACCCTGACCCCCGACGGGCCCCGGGAAGTAACCGACCGCTACGGGGGGAGCGCCCGCGTTCGCATTCTGGTCGCTTCTGGCAGCCGCCTGCTTGCCACCCTCTCCGTCTTTCAGTTTTCCACCTGGGGGATGCAGGAATCGGGAGAAGATCTAACTCCCATAGACAACCCCTATCCCGACCTAAACCTGCCCGCTGAGACGGGCTGGTGGGAAACCGAACTTACCGCCCCGGCCCACTTCTACCTGCTTGGCGCCGTGCCAGTTACCCGTGAGGACCTGATGCTGGTGGTAGAGCCAGTAAAGACCTATCCCGGCACCACTCCCATCTACCTGATGGAGGCTCTGCCTCCGGTGGAGGAGCTGCCTCCGGCCGCCCTCCTTGAAGTGGTGGCAGGCGATCCGGCTGAAGCTTACCTCTCCCTACCCGACGGAACCACCACCCTGGCCGAGCTTGCCCGCCGTTCCGAAGAGCCCCTGCTGGCGGTGGTGATAGACCCGGACCGGGAGGAGGAGCTGGAATTCGCCGAGGTGGTGGGGGCCCGGGCGCTTAGCCTGGGGATAAGGAGCCTGCTGCTCACCTACCCCATGGGCCTTGCCGCCACCACCTCCATCAAAGTGGCCGAGGTGACCGGCCGCTTCCGCATGGAGCGCGTGGTGGGGGAAGCCGCCGGCCTGCTTCCCCCCGACCGGCAGACCCCCCTGGTGGTACTGCTGGATCGCCAGGGTAGGGTGGTGCTGGCTTCCCGGGGAGGGGGCTATCCCCTGGACGGCCTGCTTACCCGAGGGTTTGAGCTTATTCGCCAGCAGCGGGCAGGGTCCTCCACCCCCAATCCCTAGGGGGAAAGCCCATCGGCCAGCCTGGTCAGGGCGAAGCAGGTCCGCCAGCCATACCAGCTTGCCCACCGCCCGTCCACCACCCTGACATCCTCCGGCGCGTAGCCAAATAGAGCGGCCATCCCTTGACTCACCTCAGGGATGTGCTTCTCGGTGAAGGGGAAGGGCTCGGTGGAGAGGAGCACCAGATCTGGTCTGTATTCACCGACCCCCTCCACCTCCTCCAACACCGGATAACGCTCACTCGCCCTCGCCAGCAGATTGCTTAGTTTCAGGTGGGAGAGGAGCTGCGAGATGTAGGTCTCCCCACCCGCTGCCATGTAGGGCCGCTGCCAGATGAGATATATGTAGCTCCGCTCCGGCCAGGAAGATACCCG
>JALSIF010000153.1 GCA_026981635.1 bacterium
CACTGGTTGCCATGGGGGTAGGGGGGAGTTTTGATGTATGGTCGGGTAAGGTGAGGCCAACACCAAAGGTTTTCTCAAAGTTAGGTCTTGAATGGCTCTATAGAAATCTCAGACCGGGACGTTTCCACCGGCTACTGAGCCTGGTTGGCTTTGGCTGGTGGGTGTTATCATCAAGGCTCTCTGGGCAGGCTCTCTTTGGGGACCAGGTGGAATGATTAGGCTGGTCAATGTAACCCTCCGCTACCCCAACAACGTCGTTGCCCTGAGGAATGTGAGCCTGGAGATCAAGAAGCAGGAGTTTGTCATCCTCAAGGGCCATACCGGGTGCGGGAAGAGCTCTCTGCTGAGACTGCTCTACCGGGATGTGGTGGCAACCGAGGGAAGCGTCTATGTCTTCCACCGGGATCTAGGCAGGATGTCCCCCCGCGACATTCCCTATCTTCGGAGGCGCATTGGGGTGGTCTTTCAGGACTTCCTCCTCATCCCCACCAAGACGGCCTACCAGAACGTATCCTACGCCCTAGAGGCGAGGGGGGCGAGCCTGAGAGAGATCCGCACCCTCACTCCGGAGGTTCTGGAGATGGTGGGGCTGGCGGACAAGCTCAACTGCCTGCCAGAAGAGCTTTCGGGGGGGGAGCAGCAGCGGGTCTGTCTTGCCCGGGCCCTGGTAAACAAGCCCGACCTGCTGTTGGCCGATGAGCCCACCGGCAATCTGGATGCCGCCACCAGCCGGGAGATAATGAAGCTCATCGCTAGCATCAACCGCAAGGGAACCACGGTAATCGTCGCCACCCACGACCCAGAGGTTTTTGACCACTTCGGGCATCGGGTGGTTGAGCTGGAGGAGGGGGTGCTGGTGAGGGACGTGCGGAGGTAGAAGGCCATTCGGGGGCTGATCTTCATCCTGCGCGAGTTCTTTTACTCCCTGCGGGCAAACCTGCTTGCCGCCACCATCCAAACTGTTCAGGTCGCAGTTAGCCTGCTGGTGATCGGCTTTTTTCTGGTCATCATCCTCAATGCCAATCACCTGGTAGGGAAGCTTACCCGGATGCTCATCGTCCAGGTGTTCATCCGCGATGAGGCCACTGCCGAGTCAATCAAGGAGCTAGGCGATCGGCTGAGGGATGATCCGGTGGTGGCGGAGGTAAAGTTCGTCAGCAAGGAGGAGGCTCTGCGCAGGTTTCGTGAGTTCCAGCAGAGAAGCGGCCTTGCTGAGGTTGACCTGGAAGAACTAAACGAGGGGGAAATCCCGCTCCCGGCAAGCTATGAGGTCAAGGTAAGAAGCAGCACCCAACTGGAAGAATTTGTCGCCCGAGTCAAGCGCTACCCCGAGGTTTTGCTGGTGCGCTACCCAGCCGAGGTAGCCAGGTCCCTTGCCCCCCTCATCCGCCTGGGTCAGATATTCATCGGCCTTACCATGCTCCTCCTGCTGCTGTTTGCCTACAGTTCCGTAAGCAACGTGATCCGCCTGTCGGTTGAGGCACGCAAACGGGAGATTCGCATCATGCAGCTAGTGGGAGCAACCGACTTTTACATCCGCACCCCCTATCTGCTGGAGGGGGTGGCGACTGGAGTGGTAGGTGCTGGGCTAGCCCTGGTGCTGATCGTGGGGGTATACCTGGTGGTAAGCCAGCTTCTGGGGCGCTTTGCCCTGCTGCGCACCGAGTTTATCCCCTTGGAGCAGATGGTCAGATTGCTGACGGTGGTGCTTGTTTCCTTGGGAGCGGTGATAGGATTGGTGGCGAGCCACCGCTCAGTTAACGCATACCTGGGGAGCGATCTGGCTCAGGTTCACCAACCGGAGCGGGAGATCTGACCAATGAGGGTAAGGGAGAAAGTTGGCCGATGGCTAGTCCGGCTTTCTGTCGGACTGATGCTGGGGCTCGTGGTGCTGGGGGCTGGAGTTCTGCCCGCTTCCCGAGCACAGGACGTGGATGAGCTGGTACGCCGCCAGCAGGAGGCGGAGCGCCGCAAGCGGGAGGTGCAGGCCAAGCTCAGGGAGATTAAAAAGCGCCAGCGAAACCTCTCCGCAGTCATCAACCAGCTTGACCGCAAGCTTTATGAGCTTGAGGACCAGGTTCAGGTGCTGGCGGCCAAGATCCAGCAGATCGGAGAAGAGCGCGACCACATCAAACAGAAGCTGGAGGAACTCATCGCCCAGCGTGACCAGCTCAAGAGCAAGCTCAACCGGCGTGCCCTGGCCCTCTTTCTGGGCAGCCAGCTCTCCCCCCTGGAGCTTCTGGTCAGTGCCGCAAGCCTGGAGGACCTCACGCTTAACCTGTTCTACTTAGACCTGCTTATGCAGAACGACGAGCGGTTGGTGAGCCGGGTCAGGGGAGCCCAGAGCCTGGTGGAGACGGAGAAGGCCCGGCTAGACCAGAAACTGCGCGAACTCACCGAGGCCAAGGCCGATCTGGAGGCCCGCAAGGCGGAACTGGAGCAGCAGCGCCTCTTCAACCTTGAGCTCAAGCAGGCGGTGGACCGGGACCGGGTGCTGTGGGAGCGTCAGTATGCCCAGTACCTGGCCGAGTCCAAGGAGATTGAGCGCAGGCTAAGGGAGCTCATCCGCCAAAACAAGGGCTATTCAGGGAGGTGGTCAGGCAGTTTCCTCAAGCCGGTAAGCGGTCCCATCACCAGCCCCTTCGGCTACCGCATCCATCCCATCTACCGGCGGCGCAAGATGCATACCGGGATTGACTTCGGCGCTCCCTACGGCGCCCCGGTGCGGGCGGCGGAGAGTGGGAAGGTGGTGCTGGCCAAGTGGTATGGAGGCTACGGGCTTACAGTGATCATTGACCACGGAGTGGACAGCAAGGGCCGCCACGTCCAAACCCTCTACGGACACAACTCCCGCCTACTGGTGAAGGAGGGAGAGATCGTGGCGCGCGGTCAGATCATTGCCAAGGTGGGCTCAACCGGGGT
>JALSIF010000154.1 GCA_026981635.1 bacterium
GGACAACCTCCTAGCCATGCTCTTGGAGCAGAACTCCCCCCGACCCTTCGGGGAAGAGCTCTACGTTGCTGCTTCTCGCCAGTTGGGCAGGAAGTTTGACGACTGGAAGGTGATCTATGACATCCTCCGCCTGGGCCTGCTCTTCTACCCCTACAGTGAGCGCCTGCTCATGCGCACAGCCCTCCTTTCACGCTCCCGCATAGGTGCCCACAGCGAGCGCTTCTATGAGTGTGCCCACAAGCTGGTCCAGCACTACCCCGAAAACCTAGCCGCCAAGCGCCTGCTAATGGAGGGCTTGGCCGAGGAGGAGGAGTGGGATGAGGTGCTCACCCTGGCTGACCAGGTGCTCTCTCGCCTCCCCCACCGCAAGGTCCTGGAGCTCAAGGCAAAGGCTCTGCTGGAGCTTGATGAGTACAAGAAGGCCCTCAAGGTCTACGACCAGCTGCTCACCCAATACGAGCCGGAGGTGGGCTGGCTGATTGGCCGGGCCAAGGTCTACGCCCACCTGGACATGGAGGAGGAGGCGATGGCCGACCTTGACCGGGCCAAGGAGATTAGCCCCGACAACGAGGAGATAGAAAACACTCGCCGCTACATCCAGGAGCGCCGCCTCTTTCTCTTTGAGGATGAGGACGATCTGTTCGGCTCCCGCTCGGGAAGCGTCTTTCAGGTGGAGGATATTCCCGAGCAGCGCTTCTCCGACATCGGTGGCCTCACCCAGGTCAAGGAGGCAATCCGGGAGCGCATTGAGTACCCCCTGCGCTACCCCGAGCTAAGCGAGAAGTACGGCAAGTCGGTTGGCGGAGGTATTCTCCTTTTCGGCCCCCCCGGTTGCGGCAAGACCATGCTGGCCCGGGCCATCGCCGGGGAGTGCGAGGTGAGCTTCATCTCCGTCTCCCTCTCCCAGCTTCTGGACAAGTGGGTTGGCAACACCGAGAAGGCCATCGCCCGCCTCTTTCACGAGGCCAGGCTAAAGGCGCCCACCCTGATCTTCTTTGACGAGCTTGACGCCCTGGGCGGCGCCCGCAGCGAGGGACAGTCCTGGGAGCGTAAGTTCATCGGCCAGCTCCTGATGGAGCTTGACGGGATCCGGGGGCAGAACCGCCAGGTGGTAGTGATGGGAGCCACCAATGCCCCCTGGAACATAGACATAGCCCTTCGCCGACCGGGTCGCTTCGGCACCCCCATCTACGTCCCTCCGCCCGACTTTGAGGCCAGAAAGGAGATCCTCTGCCTCTACCTGGGCAAGAAGCCGCTGGTGGCAGAAGACATTGACCTTGACGAGCTTGCCCGCCGCACCGAGCTCTTCTCCGCCGCCGCCCTCCAGCAGCTGGTGGAGGACGCCGCCTCCATCCCTTGGAAGGAGGCCATCCGCACCGGCCAGGCCCGTCCCATCACCATGGCCGACCTCATCACCGCCCTCTCCCGGCGCAAGCCCGACCTCGCCGAGTGGGAGAGGCTCCTTGACCGCTACCAGGAGTTCGCCACCCTGGCCGACCAGAAGCAGCGCCAGATCGGTTTCAGACGCCGACTGGGAAGTGAAAGCTAGGCTGCTGGTGAACTTCCTCCCATCCGCTGAGTCCAATTAGATAGCCGTATCCTGCTCCGCGGGATGAAGTTGCTCGGCCGCGGGTGGGGGTAGAATAGGCCCGAAAGATGGGAAGAAAGGTACTAGCCGGGATTGCCCTCTACCTGCTGGCGGTGGTGCTGCTGGTTGTTGGCATGCGCCTGGTGGGGAAGATCAACCAGGAGCGCCTGGCCAGGCAGGTGCTCGTCCAGAGTAGGGCGCTGGCCGCACTTAGTCAAAGTGATACCGATCTTTCCCCCCTGACCGGAGCAGAAGGAACCCGGTCCGACCTTCCCCAGGCTCCCCCCCTGAGTATGGGGGTGGATTCGGTGCTCAGGGCAGGAAAGGGCCTGGCCGCCGGAAGCCTGCCGGAAAAGAAGCGCACTGCCACCTCGCCCGAGGAGCTCTCTCCCGGCGAGAGGGCGGTGGTGGAGAAGGAGCAAGCCCCAAGCCTGGGCGAGCTCATTGATGAGGCCAAGCGACAGGCTGAAAAAACTGCCCAGGAAGCGGGGAGTTCTCCTCCCCCCCAGGAAGAGGCCGATAGGCCGGTATGGGAGGAGGTGACTCCGGAAGGGGAGCTTCCCCCACCCGAAGAGAGCAAGGCCGAAGAGCCTGCCCCTCCAACTCCAAAGGCCGAGTTAAGTCCACCCTCCTCCACCAGCCAGGCCGGCAGTGGTGAGTCAACTGCTCCCGCTAAGCCTCCCCAGGGGCCCTACCAGGCGGCCGATGCCCTGGTGGTACCGGGTGGTCCTGCCGAGCAGGTGCTTGAGCTTCCTCCCACCGAAAAGCGCCGGCTGATCATTGACCTTACCGACTTCGTGCGCAAGAACGGGGTTCGCCCGGTGCTCACCTGGTACTTCCAGCTGGAGGACCGGGGTCCTGACACCAGCCCGGTGGACCTTTGGGTCTATGTGGTGGCCCTGGACCATGACCAGAGCGGCCGGGTGAGCGCAGTAAGGGTCATGCGCCGCCTGGACCACCAGCGCCAGGGGACCATGCCCCTCTCCCGGCTGGTCCGCCTGCCCTATGTGGGGGGTGGCGAGGTGGGCATCATGTTTGAGGTGAGAAACCTTGACCGCCGCTCCGCCGCCCGGGTCCTAGCTGGAGTAAGGTAGCCGTGCCTATAAAAATCCCCTGAGGGTGAAGACAAATCTGCCTAAATTGTGGTATATATGTGTGAAGTCCCTCGGTTAAGGAGGTTTAGACAGATGAGGAAGGGGGGATTGTCTTTTTGGTCCGTGGTAGGGCCGCTCATTGCTTTTGCACCTGCAACTTTGGTTCTTCTCATTGCGCCATTAGGCGATCCCGTCACTTTTCCGCAACTCACAGA
>JALSIF010000155.1 GCA_026981635.1 bacterium
TGGCGGACAGCTCGGCCTGGAGGGCACCAGTCCAGACTTCCACCGCTTCGCCGAGGCCTGGCGGGAGCTTAGCGGTGGGCTTCCCGACGCACCGCCGGAGTGGCTGGCCACTCTCCTGGCAAGCCTTAAAAAGCTTCCCGAGGCCCAGCTTGACGAGCTCTTCCTCACCGCCCTGGAGTACGGCATGCCCCCCACCGGCGGCCTGGGAGTGGGGATTGACCGGCTGGTCATGGTGCTCACCGGCCAGACCTCCATCCGCGAGGCGATCCTCTTCCCCCAGCTGAGGGAATAGGCCGGGCAGAGCTTGCCCCACCTTTTTTTCTAAAAACCCTTGACAAGCCCCCCTCTTCCCGCTAACCTATCAACAAGTTATCAACAAGGGGGCAGGCAGACTGTGGATAAGTGTTTGAAACTCGCTCTCATGGTGGGAGCGATCACCCTCCTCCTCTTCCCTGCCCGAAGCACCCTGGCTGCTCCTTCCTACCTTGGCACCAGCGGGCTGATTATCGTCCCCGACCAGCGTACGGTGGGACATGGCGCTTTGGTCACCTCGGTGCGCTTCCTTGACCTGGATCGCTCCCTGGGCTCGGCCGGATTTAGCGGAGGGACTCAGGTCTGGTCCCTGGGCTATGGGCTGCTGCCCGACTTTGAGATCGCCTTCAGTCAGCTTCGCGACCGGGAGGGAACCAAGGGGATATTCAGCGGCAAGTATCGCATGCCCCTGTTTGACAGAAGCTCGCCCCTCTCCCTCACCGTGGGAGCCATAGATCTCTTTGACAGCCAGGACTTCTCACCCTATGCCGTGGTTGGCTACCGCCTGAGGCTGGGACCGAAGCAGGTAAGTCCGGTCGCCCTCAACCTCACCGCCGGCTACGGTGCGGGGATGTTCGACAAGGGGCTAGTGGCAGGCGCAGAGCTCGCCCTGGGCCCCCGGCTCTCCCTGATGGTGGACGCCAAGCCGGGGACCCTAAACAGCGGGCTCAGGTTCTTTTCCCAGGGGTTCACCCTGGACATCGGACTGCTGGACATGAACGATCTGGCAGTGGGGCTGGGCTTCGGCCTGGCCCTGGGCGGACCAGGAGGTGGTCCATTTTGAGTAGCTGATCGGTCTAACGCTTCGGCGCTTCTCAACCTCCCACCCACGCCCGGCCTGAGCGCCGGGCGTTTTTTTTGACGGAGCCATATAATCGGCCCATGGACGCGGTGATCCTGGCCGGCGGGCGAAGCTCCCGCCTCTACCCCCTCACCCTCAACCGCCCCAAGGTGCTGATGCCCCTTTTGGACCGCACCCTGATTGACCACTTGCTGGAGAAGGTGCGCGAGGCTGGCATCCGCCAGGTCACCGTGGTGGCCGACCGGGCCTCCCAGGAGGCCCTGCGCACGGTGGTGATGCGCTATGTGGGTCGCCTGAGATGCACCGTGGTGGTCCAGCCCGAGCCGCTGGGCATCGCCGACGCCATGCTCTGGGCAAGGCCCAACGTAGATAGCGAGCACTTTGTGCTCATCCTGGCCGACAACCTGTTTACCGCCCCGCTGGACTCCCTGTGGGAAGACTTTGACCCCCACCAGGCGGCCGGTCGCCTGTGGGTGACCCAGGTGGACGACCCCTCCCGCTTCGGCATCGTGGAGACCGACGCCGAGCAGAACATCCTCCGTCTGGTGGAAAAGCCCAAGACCACCCCCTCAAACCTGGCCATCTGCGGAATCTACCTCCTCCCCCAGCGGATCTTTGAGCTGGCCGAGGAGCACCGCCCGGCGGAGGGAGAGTTTGAGATCACTCCCCTGCTCCAGCTCCTTCACGAGGAGCGCCGGCTGGACTACCGCCTGCTGCCTGGCGACTGGGAGGATGCCGGCACCCTGCTGGGCTTCCTGCGCGCCCAGTGGCTGCTCCTCAAGCGCCTACCGGAGGAGAACCAGCAGCATGTCCATCAGAGCGCCCGGATTGAGAACTCCACCCTGATGGGCCCGGTCTGGATCGGCCCCCATTGCGAGGTGGTGGAATCGCGGGTGGGCCCCAATGTGGCTCTGATCGGCAATGTGGCCCTGCGGGGGGTGAGGGTCTCAAACTGCACCTTCATGAACGGGGTGCGCCTGATCGGGGCGCCGCCGGGGGCAGAGATTGAGCGAAGCATCCTCGGGGTGGGGGCGCGCCTTACCCTCCACCCGGGCCGCTACGAGGACCTGATGCTGGCCGACTACTCGGAGCTTACCGCCATGCCCATCGCAGGGGGCTAGCTTGCCAGCCTGACCGGCAGGGCAGGCTCCCGGCTAAGCTCGTCCAGGGCGCGTGGATTTACCCTCACGCTCAGGGCAACCTGCTTTATCACCGGTCCCTCGTCCACCTCCAGCACCACCTCAGCCGGCCCGGGGTGGCTACGAAGCCAGGAAAGCAGCCTCTCCAGCCGCTCGCGATTGAACTCGCCGGGACGGATGCGCAGGCGCACCGGGCCTCGGGTCGGGGCAGACTGAGGAGTCGCCGCCACTACCACCTCACTCACCTCCACCTCAAGCTCGCCCATCTCCGACATGCCAGCGGACTTCTCGGAGGGGGAGGCGAAGATCTCCGGCTCGCCCACCTTGGCAGTGGGCAGGCTGGGGTCGTAGAGCTCCAGGCGGTCAACGATCAGTCTGCCCTCCTCCAGTTCACCCAGATTGCCCTCCTCATCCAGGGCAAGCTCCAGTCTGCCGGTTACCACCACCTGGTTGTTCTCGTGCAGGAAGGCGCCACACTGGCCCAGGGCGCGCTCAAAGATCAGCAGGGTGATGACCTCCCGCTCGTCCTCCAGCCGTGCCATCACAAATACCTTGTTGGACTTCTTGGAGTAGCGCCGCTCTATTCCCGCCAGCACTCCCCCCACCCTGACCTGCTTCTCCTCAAAGGT
>JALSIF010000156.1 GCA_026981635.1 bacterium
TGCCGAACTGGACGGGGAGGCCTCCATTCACCTGGCCCCCTGGCCCAGCGCCAAGGAGTTTCCCCACGACGAGGACGCCCTCTACGCGGGGGAGCTCCTCACGGAGCTGCTTACCGCCGTGCGGCGTTTCAAGACGGAGCAGGGGGTGAGCCTAGCCCGCCCCCTGAGCAGGCTGGTGGTGGCGGTGCGGGGAGAGGGGGCAGCGGCCGAGCAGAAGCTGAGGCTCCTTGAGCAGATGAGCTATGACCTGGGCCAGGTGACCCGGGCTGAGAGCTTGGAGGTGGTCCGGAACCTTGACGGCGACGGGGTGATGGAGACCGACGAGGGAAACTTCCTCTTCACTGCCGAGCTTGCCACCGAGCCCAGCGCCGCCCAGGGCTAGAAGCCAGCGATGAGATCCCTGGTGAGCTCCTCCACGGTGGGCTCGCGCTTTATCCGTCTGCCCAGGGAGGACATGAGCTCATAGATGGAGAGGCCGGAAAGCTCGGCGAGCTGGTCAAACCAGACCGCCTCCTCCCCCTGGGCGCCAACCAGCACCACCTCGTCCTCCACCTTTACGCCAGAGACCTCGCTCACGTCCAGCATCAGGTAGTCCATGGTCACCTGCCCCACCACCGGCACTCGCCTTCCCCGCACCAGGGCGTAGCCGCAGCCCGAAAGCAGAGTGGAATAGCCGTCGGCGTAGCCCATGGGGACGGTGGCGATGAGCACCTCCCGGTCGGCCCTGTAGCGGTGGTGGTAGCTCACCCCCTCACTGGGACCGAGGCGGCGAAGGTCCATGATCTGGCTCTTTAGGGTGAGCACCGGAGAGACCCCCTCCGGCACCTCCCCTGCCCCGGGGGGAGGATAGCCCAGGCTGAGGATCCCCACTCTCACCATCTCGTAGCGGTGCTCCGGGTAGAGGAGGAGTCCGGCGCTTGAGTGGAGGTGGCGGATGAGACCAGGCCCAAGGAGCTCCTCGGCCACCCGGCAGGCCTCCTCAAAGCGCCTGCGCTGAAGCTCGTATAGGTCGGGGTCGGTGGTGTCTGCCAGGTGGGAGAAGATCCCCTCCACCTTAAGGTTGGGGCACTGCTCAGCGAGGTAGAGGCAGAGCCTTTCCACCTCCTCACCCCGCGCCCCCAGTCGGGCCATGCCGGTGTCAACCTTGATGTGGACGGCGATCCTTACCCCCATCCGGCTGGCCGCCTGCTGGGTGCGCTCGGCCATCTCCAGATTGAAGATGGCCGGGGTTAGCCGGTACTCCAGGACGGTGGCCGCTACCCCGGGCAGGCAGTAGAAGCCCATCATCAGGATGGGGTTCTTGACCCCCAGCTCGCGAAGCTCAATTCCCTCGTCCAGGGTGGCCACCCCCAGCCAGAGATCGGGCATCTCCCGAAGCACCCGGCAAAGCACCTCAACCCCGTGCCCGTAGGCGTTGGCCTTGACCACCACAAGGAGGCGGGAAGGGCTGGCAAGCTCCCTTAGCCGGCTTAGGTTCTGCCGGTAGGTGACAAGGTCCAGCTGGGCGCGGGTGGCGGCAAAGCGAAGCACAGGCGGATTTTAGGTCAGTTGGGGAGAGCCGGGCGGGCCTCGCTACCTATAATCGGCCCGGTGGAGGGAAAAGGGGAAACAGACGTCCAGGGCAAGGGGAGCCGCCCACGGGTAAAGCCCCGGACTCTGCGCGGCTTTCAGGACTTTCTGCCCGAGCAGGAGTTTCACCGCCAGCGGATTATTGACACCGTCCGCCGGGTCTTTGAGAGCTTCGGCTACAAGCCGCTGGACACCCCCATACTTGAGCGCCAGGAGACCCTGTTTGGGGCCGGGGGCGAAGAGGGGGTGTCGGTTGACGCCAACAAGCAGACCTACCGCTTCACCGACCTGGACCAGGAACCGGTCGCCTTGCGCTACGAGCTCACCGTTTCGCTGGCCCGGGCGGTGGCGGAGCACATCAATCAGATCGTGCTTCCCTTCCGCCGCTATCAGGTGGGACCGGTGTTCCGCTTTGACAAGCCCAAGCGGGGGCGCTACCGCCAGTTCGTCCAGTTTGACGCCGACCTCATCGGTGAGTCCAGCCTGCTTGCCGACGCCGAGTGCATCGCCCTCTATGACGCCGCCTTCAGTGAGCTTGGGATCGGTGACTATCGGATCCGCTGGAGCAACCGGAAGCTGATCCAGGACTACCTCGCCGCGCTGGGGATTGAGCAGTACCTATACGTCAGGCGAAGGGGCGATCTTTTCGGGGAGAGGGCGCTTGCCTTTGAGGAAAAGGTGGAGTGCTACCCGCTGATCTTCTCTGCCCTGGACAAGCTGGACCAGCTCGGGCCAGAGGGGGTAAAGCTTGAGCTTATGGGCAGGCGGGAGCGGGAGGACGAGCCCGAATCGGCCTTTGCCGAAACCGTGCGGCTCAGCCTCAGCGAGGAGCAGGCCGAGCGACTGCTTGACTTCGTAAGCATCAAGGGAGACTTTGAAGAGGTCCTCGCCAAGGCCCGCCAGGCCCTGGGGGAAGCGGCAGAAAGCAGCCGGGGGCTGTGGGAGATGGCCCGCACGGTTGAGCTTATTCAGGCGATGGGGATAAGCGAGGAGCACTGCCGGATTGATCTCTCCATCGCCCGGGGGCTTGACTACTACACCGGCACCATCTTTGAGGTGGACCTGGCAGGTCTCCCCCAGTATGGCTCGGTGGGAGGAGGCGGCCGCTACGACGACCTGCTTTCGCGCTTCAGCAGCCAAAAGATCCCCGGCATCGGCATCTCCATAGGCATTGACCGCCTCTTCATGGCTCTTTGGGAGAGCGGCAGGCTCAGCCCCATCCCCTCAAAGACCCAGGTGCTCATTGCAAACCTCTTGGAGGAGCTTGAGGGGGAGTACCTGGCCATGGCCAGCCGGCTCAGAGAT
>JALSIF010000157.1 GCA_026981635.1 bacterium
ACGGATCAACTTCGTAGGCTTTGTGGAAGCTAACACCATCTTTCAGGGGGGGGTTGATGTGGTGGTATGCGACGGGTTTGTGGGCAACATCCTGCTTAAAGCCAGTGAGGGAATGGGAAGGGCGGTGATATCTGCCATCGCCAGGGAGTTTCGGCGTCGGCCACTGGTGGCCATGCTGGCCAAGCTGGTCCTGGCCGGCTTTTTCAAGGAGCTGCGCGCCTCCATGGACTACTCCCAGTACGGGGGAGCCCCCCTGCTGGGGGTGGAGGGCAACGTGATCATCTGCCACGGACGAAGCAACGCCAAGGCCTTTCAGAACGCCCTCAGGGTAGGAAGGGAGTTAGTGGAAAGTGAGATACTCAAAAGGATGCGGGAGAGCCTCAAGTCCGCATCCACATCCCAAGAGGGAGGTACGGGCAGTTGAGCCTAAGAAGCGTAATCAGTGGTACGGGAAGCTACGTTCCCCCCACCATCCTGACCAACCACGACCTGGAACAGATGGTGGACACCTCTGATGAGTGGATCACCACCCGCACCGGCATCAAGCGGCGCCATATCACCCGAGACGGGGAAACCAACTCCTACATGGCGGTCCGGGCGGCGCGGGCGGCGCTGGAGCAGGCGGGCCTGGAGCCGGAAGACATCTCTGCCCTGGTGCTGCCCACCGTCACTCCGGAGTATGTCTTTCCCGCCACCGCCCAGCTGGTGCAGGCGGAGCTGGGGCTCAAGGACGCCCTCACCTTTGACCTCAACGCCGCCTGCAGCGGGTTCATCTATGCCCTGAACGTAGCCGACAACCTGGTCCGCTCGGGGGACCACCGGCATGTGTTGGTGATCGGCAGTGAGGTGATGACCGCCATCACCAACTGGGAGGACCGCTCAACCTGCGTGCTGTTTGGCGATGCGGCGGCGGCGGTGGTGCTCAGTGCCTACCAGCCCAGGGACGGGGAGCCCTTTGGCCTGGGCAAGTTTGTGGTGGGTTCCAACGGCAAGCTCTATAAGCTCCTCTACCAGCCGGCGGGCGGCTCCCTCATGCCCCCTTCCCACAAGACGGTTGACCAGCGGCTCCACTCGGTCCACATGCACGGAAATGAGGTGTTCAAGAAGGCGGTGCGCTACCTGGAGCGGGTGGTAAGCGGAGTACTGGAGAAGAACCAGCGCAAGCCGGAGGACATCCGCTGGTATGTACCCCACCAGGCCAACCGGCGCATCATCATGGCGGTGGCGGAGCGCTTTGGCATCCCCGAAGAGCGGGTCTATGTAAACATCCACGAGTATGGCAACACCACTGCCGCCTCCATCCCCCTCTGCTTAGACGAGCTAAACCGCCAGGGCAAGCTTGAGCCGGGGGATGAGCTGATCCTGTTTACCTTTGGAGCAGGGTTTACCTGGGGCGGATGCCACCTGGTTTGGGGGCCAGGGAAATGAACCAGTCCAGCAAAGAGGCTCCCTCCTTTGCCCTGATGTTTCCCGGTCAGGGCTCCCAGAAGGTGGGGATGGCAAGGGAGTTTCATGACCAGTTTCCCGCCGCACGGGAGGTCTTTGAGCGGGCCGAGGCGGCACTGGAGAGAGAGGGGGAGTGGGGCCACGGCAGCCTCACCCAGATCATCTTTGAGGGGCCGGAGGAGAAACTGACTCTAACCGAGATCACCCAGCCGGCGGTGCTTACGGCAAGCTACGCCATCTATCAGGCTCTGGCTCCGCTCCTTCCCCACCCGCCCAGCTTCCTGCTGGGTCACAGCCTGGGGGAATACACTGCACTGGTTGCCGCCGAGGCGCTGGGCTTTGAGGATGCGGTCCGACTGGTCTTCCTCCGCGGCCGGGCCATGCAGGAGGCGGTCCCGGTGGGAGAAGGAGCCATGGCGGCCGTAATCGGACTCTCCCCCACCAAGCTGGAGGAGATCTGTGAGCGCTTCTCGGTCCAGGCCGACCTGCGGCCAGGGCGCTGCACGTGCATGATCGCCAACTACAACTCACCCGAGCAGTTCGTAATCAGCGGTCACCGACAGGCGGTGGAACAGGCGATGGAGGCAGCCCGGGAGGCGGGGGCTAAGCGGGTGGTGGAACTTAGGGTGAGCGCCCCCTTCCACAGCACCCTGATGCAACCGGCGGCGGCGATGCTCAGTCCGGAGCTAAGACGCACCCCCTTCACCCGCTGCCGGATCCCGGTGGTGGCGAACTACAACGCCCGCCCCTACCCCACCGATCCGCGGGCCTACGCCGAGCTTCTCACCCGCCAGATCTTTTCTCCGGTGCGCTGGGAGGAGTCGGTCAGTTTTCTAGCCCAGCAGGGGGTGGAGGCGCTGCTGGAGGTTGGTCCGGGGAGGGTGCTTATGGGGCTGTGCCGGAAGATCAGCCCCGAGCTAAAAGTGGGCGCACTGGAAACACCCGAGCGACTGGAACGGGCGCTTGAGCTGGTGGGGGGCAGAGCGGCCACCCTCAGTGCCCAGGGGGAGGGAAGGTGAGCCTGGAGGGGAAGGTCGCCCTGGTGACGGGGGGCTCGCGGGGGATCGGCGCAGCCACCGTCCGACTTCTCTGCCGCGAGGGCGCCCGGGTGGCGCTCAACTTCCACCGGAGTTCTGAGGCCGCCGAGCGGCTCAGGGAGGAGCTCAGGGAACTCCCCGGTGAGGTCCACCTGTTTCCCTTTGATGTGGCCGACCCGGACCAGGTCAAGGCTGAAGTTGCCCGCATTGGAGAGGAGCTGGGGCCGGTGGAGCTCCTGGTCAACAACGCCGGCCAGCGGGTGGACGGGCTGGTGCTCAGGATGAGCGACGAGGACTGGGAGAGAGCCCTGCGGGTGAACCTTACCGGGGCATTCAACGTGACCCGTGCGGTGCTGCGCCAGATGGCTCCCCTCCGGCGGGGCGCCATCGTCAACGTTAGCTCGGTGGCCGGGGTAGTGGGGAGCGTGGGCCAGGCAGGCTACGCGGCGGCCAAGGGGGGGCTGATCGCCTTCACCAAGACGCTGGCCGAGGAGTATGGCCCCCGCGGCATTAGGGCCAACGCGGTGGTGCCCGGCATCATTGAGACCGCCATGACCGAAAACCTGCCCCAGGAGCTGCGTCAGCGCTATTTGGCCCAGATTCCTCTGGGTAGATTTGGCAAGCCAGAGGAGGTGGCGGAGGTGATCCTATTTCTGCTGAGCGATCGGGCCAGCTACATCAGCGGGGCGGTGATCTCGGTGAGCGGAGGTGGAGTGCGGATATGAGACTGATAGAATCGCCTGCCATAGCTTATCCAACAGAACAGCCAGGACCCAGCTCAGAAACAAGGGAGGAGGGCAAAGCTGTCAAGCGGTAGGAGATGAGTGCTCGCCGAAGAGTTGTGGTAACGGGACTGGGCGTGGTCTCCCCTTACGGGATTGGCCTCAAGGTCTTTGAGGAAAACATTTTTGCCGGCCGCTCAGGCATCCGCCGCATCACCGGCTTTGACCCCTCCGGTCTTCCCACCAAAATAGCGGGGGAGATCACCGACTTTGACCCCACCCAGTTCATAGACCCCAAGCAGGCCCGCCGCATGGACCAGGTCCACCTTTTTGCGGTGGCAGCGGCCAAGCTGGCGCTGGAGGATGCCAAGCTGGACCTGGAGGGGATGAGCGAGGAGGAGAAGCTTCGCTCGGGCATATACATCGCCAGCGGCATCGGGGGCATTCGCACCTTCCTGGATCAGGTGGTGGTGGTGGCCACGGTCTACTTTGAGAACCGGCGGGCGGCGGTGAAGAAGATCAGCCCCTTCTTCATCCCCAACATCATCGCCAACATGCCGGCCGGTCTGGTCTCCATGGAGACCGGTCTGATGGGGCCCAACTTCGGTCCGGTGAGCGCCTGCGCCTCGGCCAACCACGCCTTGGGGCTGGCCTTCCGGGAAATCCGCGACGGCTATGCCGACATCATGCTTACCGGTGGCACAGAGAGCGCAGTCAACTTCCTGGGCATGGCTGGATTCAACGCTATGCGCGCCCTCTCTACCAGAAACGACGAGCCGGAGAAGGCCAGCCGTCCCTTTGACCGCGACCGGGACGGCTTCGTGATGGGTGAGGGGGCCGGGGTGTTGGTGTTTGAGGAGCTGGAGCACGCCAAGCGGCGGGGGGCAAAGATCTACGCCGAGGTGGTGGGCTTTGGCCAGAGCGCCGATGCATACCACCTGACCCAGCCAGCCCCGGGCGGCAGAGGTGCCTCCCTCGCCATCAGCAACGCCCTCCATGATGCCGGGATCACCCCAGAGCAGGTGGACTACATCAACGCCCACGGCACCTCCACTCCCCAAAACGACATCGCCGAGACCCAAGCCATCAAACTTGCCCTGGGCGACCATGCCTATCGCACCAAGATCAGCTCCACCAAGTCCATGATCGGCCACCTGCTGGGAGCGGCGGCGGCGGTGGAGGCAATAGCCACTGTGCTTGCCCTGGTCAGGCAGCAGTGTCCCCCCACCATCAACCTGGAGAATCCCGATCCGGAGTGCGACCTGGACTATGTGCCCAACCAGACCGAAGACCACTCCATCACCTACGCCATTTCCAACGCCTTCGGTTTTGGAGGGCATAACACAGTGATGGTGTTTAAGCGCTGGGAGGGAGAGTAACCCTCCTCCCGGCCCTCACCTCTCCTGACCCCTGAGCTCTTCCACCAGGGCGGGAAGCACCTTAGCCGCTGAGCCCCGCAGGGAGTAGTGGGCGTGGGGGGTGAGGGCGGTGGCGGCTGGGTTTACCTCCACCATCCTGCCTCCCCGGGCGGCGGAGATCTGGGGATAGAGGGCGGCGGGATAAACCTCGGCCGAAGTTCCCACCACCAGCATGAGATCGGCCCGCTGGGAAAGCTCGTAGGCCTCCCGCTCGGCATCCTGGGGTAGGAGCTCGCCGAACCAGACCACGTGGGGGCGAAGGAGAAGGGACCCCTTCTCCCGGTCGCTAAGTCTGGCCAGCTCAGGGGGCAGGACGTCCCCCCGGCCCATCTCCTTCCATCGCTTCTCCACCTGGGAGAGGTGGGGGGGAAGGTCGCCCAGGGGAGGAGGGGGAAGCTCCACCAGTAGATGGCGGGCGTCGGGGGGAGAACCCACCGGCCGGGCAAAGTGGATGTTGCCGTGCAGTTCCACCACCCGCTGGCTCCCTGCCCGCTGGTGGAGACCGTCAATGTTTTGGGTGATGAGGGCAAACTCCCCTCCCCTCGCCTGAACCAGCCCCTCAAGCTCGGCCAGGGCCAGGTGGCCGGGGTTGGGGCTCACCTGGCGGATCTGCTCGCGGCGCCACTCGTACCACTGCCAGACAAAGGCGGGGTCGCGCTCAAACCCCTGGGGGGTGGCCAGATCCTCCAGGGAGTACTGGGACCAGAAACCGTCCGGCTCGCGGAAGGTGGGAATGCCACTCTCCTTGCTCACCCCCGCTCCGGTAAGCACCACCACCACACCCGCCTGGGCCAGCAGGCGGGCCACCTGGGCAACCTCTTCCTCCACCATGGCCGCATCAAGATAGCAACCCCCATCCGAGGGTCCAATTTCGTATGCTTATGTCAAAGCTAACTATTCTATACATTCGTATAGCTAAAAAATTGGCTAAATTGCCGGTAGAGTAGGTTTGTGGGCAGGCGTGGATATCTGTTGACAACGTGGCTCTTTTTGGCCCTGGTGGGGGTCCTGGTGCTTGCTGGGGAGCACTCCCCGGCTGAGGTTTCCACTGGCCCCCCGCCCAGCCTTTCATCCACGGGCAGTGGGGACCGCCTTCCCCCCTTCCCGCCGCTCGGCCTTGACCGCCGCCTTTCCGCCATCAGTCCGCTGGTGCAGGTGATCTATGGGGACGAAGCGGTGATGGAGAGAAACGCCAGCGAGGTGGCCAGCCACCACCTGCTTTTAAGTGGCGGGGTGGCGGAGATCGGCTGGGCCATCTACCGCATCGGCGGGCTGGCCTACGGGGGATACCCCCAGGCCATCTCCCTAGAGCTGGGGGGAGCCACCCAGCCCTGGGCGGAGGTGGACCTGGCGGTGGGGGACTTCACCCACCAGCGCTGGGCCTTCTACGGGCCGCTAAACCCGGAGGAGCTTTCCAGCGGGCAGGTGGCCCTGGACCAGTTCAGCCTTACCCCGGAGGATGTGGTCTCGCCCAACGGCAACGCCTTCCTGCTGGTGGTAGCCCGGCCGGGGGCGGCGGTGGAGATTGCCCGGGTGAGGGTGGAGCTGAAGGAGGTGCCGGCCAGGATCGGCACCTACAACATTGAGTGGCTGGAGCGGCCGGGGATGCGCGGAGGCTATGAGCGCAGTGAAGAGGACTTCTATGAGCTTGCCCGCATAATCGCCTCTGACTACGGCTTTGACTTGGTGGGGATCGCCGAGGTGGTGGACCAGGAGAGCCTCAACCGGCTACTCACCTACCTTCCCGGATATGATGCGGTCTTCATCGCTTCGGGCAGGGAGAGCCAGCACCTGGCCCTCATCTACCGCACCGGCCGGGTGGAGATTCTCAACGCCTACGAGGAGGACGCCATCCGCATCGGCAACCCCTTCCTGAGGCCGGGGCTGGTGGTGGAGGCGCGCATCGGCAACTTTGACTTCAAGCTGATGATGGTTCACCTCAAGGCCCTCTTTGACAGCTCCTCCAAGGCCAAGCGGCTCCAGCAGGCCCAGGAGATCAACAGCTGGCTGGACCAGCAGTTTGCCGACCCCAGCGGGGAGCGGGACTTTATTGTCTTGGGGGACATGAACGACTTTCTCGGCTCCCCTCCCCTGGAGGAGATCCGGCTGGAGGGCAGGGCGGAGCGGATGCACTTCCTCACCGAGGAGCTGGAGCCGGGGGACTACTCAACCCCGGAGTATGAGTCCACCGTGGACCACATCGCAGTGAGCGCCGACTACACCTACTCGCCGCCGGGCGGACCGGAGCGGGAGTATATCTCCGGGTCGGTGGACATCCTTCCCCTGGTGGATATCTATCCCAACTACATCCTGCGCCTCTCCGACCACCAGCCGGTGGTGGCGGCATTCAGGGTTGCGGTGGATGATGATTAAGCTCTCACAAATACTAATCGGTATAAATAACTAAGTCTCTTTTCTTATATCCAAACTGCTCTATCATTCTTCTACAAATATTTTCTATCATAATAGCAGAGAAATGAGTTTCTACATACAATCTTGGCGCAATTTTCTCAGGACTTCTTAGGTCAACCTCTGAATTACTAAAATATAGTCTCTTGGTTCCTCTTATTGATTTGGTGAGCGCAAGAAACTTGGCCTGATCTTCATTATAAAGAATCTTTGATAACAATACTAATAATTCTTTCCAAGTTTTCACCTCGTATTTTTTCCCTTTAAAAGCAAAGGCCTTTATTTTCTTATATGTCCTAGAAGTAGTCGAATGTAAGCTTAGTATTTCATCGTCATCAATTCTTGTTCCAATAGTGTCCACTTCTCGTATAAGTTGCCTTAGATGCTCGGATATTGTTCTCAAATCTAAATCAATGCTATAATTATTCTTAATATAATCTTGGAGAAGATCAGATATTATTTCGTCAGAGTTCACAAGTTCTAGAAAAGCTCTAGGAATGACCTCTTTGGCCTCCCTCTCTTTTCTCTTTTTTTCAAATTCATCCCTTGCCTTCTGTACGGCTCTCCCATCTATTACAGCTTTTCTTTCAATAAAGTCTTTTAAATTACTTACAATAGTGTCCAAATTATCAATCGTCATATTAAACGTACATACAACTCTATTCCTCCAGCTTTCCTCAACTACTGGAAGGTATATTTTCCAAACAAAGCCATCAGTCAGCACTGCTAGACTAGACCCGACTTTGAAAGCATACTTCAAAAGTTGCTCTTCTGAGACATCAATTGATCCAAGTTTGGGAGACTTAACCTCAATAAGAACTTTAGGGTTACCCTTTACCAAGAGAGCATAGTCTACTCTATCTCCGTTCATAGGATACTCTGGATTCACTTCATCAAAATTAAGAGTATCCCATCCCAAAGCTCTCAAAATTGGAACTACTATTATTTGTTTAATTGCTTCCTCATTGAGCCTATTTCTATTGTCTAACTCTTTTATTCTTTGAATCTCAGCTCTCAAATTTCCAGAACCCATTAGCCTACTCTCCCTGCGACTTTCTGATTTCGCTACTGTGGTCAACTCTATCCATCCCCCCGGCGGGCCTGAGCCTCACCGCTGTCCCGTAGCAGACGAACTCGGTGTAGCCACCCTCACCGCTGGAGCTGTCGTAGCGTACCATGATTACTGCATCCGCCCCCCGCAGGCGGGCGTCTTCCAGCATCCGCTCCATCGCCTCGGAACGGGCCTTCTCGCACATCTCCGAGTAGGGGGTGACTTCGCCGCCGAGCATCATCTGGAACCTCGCCCACATATCATAAAACATGCCCCGGGTCCTTACCGTCACCCCGCGGACGATGCCCAGTACCTGTTCAATCTCATAGCCGGGGACCTCAAAGGATGTGGTAACTATGATGTGGTTCACGGCCCTCTCCTAATCACCCTGTCCGGGTTTCTCTCTACGGGAGGGACGGTCCCCCCTAGCAGCGGGAGGAGTACCCGCTGGGCCTCCTGGTAGCCTAGCTCCATCAACCGATCTATGGCGCCAAGGTCAACCGGTCTTACCCACTCCATCTCCGGCTGAATAAGCACCACCCTTGGATCACGGGGAGGGAGCACCTTCTCAGTGGTTGACTTGAGCACCAGGATGAAGCTTATCTGGAGCACCTCCCGGTAGCGACGAGGGCGGCGGGGAAGGCGCAGGCGGGAGATGGGGTCGGAGGCAACGATGAGGTCAAAGTCTTTCTCCACCTGGTCGGTGGCCCACAGGGGGAGGTTGGAGTGGATGCCACCATCCACCAGGAAGCGGCCCTCAAATTCAACCGGAGAAAAAAGCCCTGGCACCGAGCAGCTTGCCCTTACTGCCCTGCCCAAGGGACCACTGCTCAGGGCTACCGGTTGGGCAGTGCTCACGTCGGTGCAACAGACCACCAGGGGGAGGGAGAGCTGCTCTATCCGCTCCACCTGGCAGGTCCGCTCCAGCTCTGCCTCCATGCGGGCGTAGCTCAGCGCACCCAGCCGGGAGGTAAGCTCCGGCCTGACCAGGTTGATCCAGCGGTAGCGGCGGTGGAAGCGTTCCACCTCCGCGGGGGGAAAGCCGGCTGCAATCAGGGCTCCAGTAATGGCGCCGGCTGACACTCCCACCACCCCGGCCACCTCCACCCCAAGCTCAGCCAAGGCGCGGTAGACCCCCAGGTGGCTGAGGCCCAAGGCGGCACCGCCAGAGAGTACGAGGAGGGCACGCATCAGGGGGATTTTATTATCGGCCGGCTGGAAGCTAGCCCTTCTTCTAACTACTTCCGGTCAGGACGCCCAAGGGGTCATACTCCGTGATCGCCCGAATGAGACGACCAGCGATAGGGACGGCCTCCTCCGAACCACTCCCACCGTGCTCCAGGAAGACCACCAAGGAGTAGGCTGGATCCTCGTAGGGAAAGTAGGCCACAAACCAGGCGTGATCCTTCAGCTCTTTACCTGCTTGGGCCGTTCCTGTCTTCCCAGCAACTTTCACCGGCAGTGTGTTCAGCCGGTGTGCGGTCCCCTTGGGGTCGGATACCACCCTCCGCAGGGCCTGCTTGACTAGCCCGAGGTCACTGGTGGTGAGGGGAACGCGGACCGGCTCGCTCTGGGGCTCGGGCAGCTCCTTATCCCCGGCCAAGCGAGCTCTTATTAGACGGGGTGGAACTATGGTCCCTCCCCGAGCAATTAGATTCATCATCCAGAGAACCTGGAGGGGGGTGGCGGTTAGGAAACCCTGACCGATGGAGAGGTTTACCGTGTCGCCGGTGTACCAGATGCGGTCGTAGCGGGAGGTAAAGTAGGCCCGCTTCCACTCTGGAGTGGGCAGGAGTCCTGCCACCTCACCGGGGATGGGGATACCCACCTTCTCCCCATAGCCGAATAGGCGGGCATAGTGGGCGATGCGGCGGGCGCCAAGCTTCAGGCCCAGCTCGTAGAAGTAGGTGTCCACGCTTTCCGCCATGGCGAGGAAGAAGTCCACCGTGCCGTGGCCACCCGGCTTCCAGGTGCGGAAGCGCTGAGGGGGGTCACCCACCTCAATGTAGCCCTGGTCCTCAAATGGGGCGTAGGGGTCAACCAGGTTCTCCTGCAGGGCGGCCTGGGCGACCACCGGCTTGAAGACCGACCCGGGGGGATAGGCGCCGCTGATGGCGCGGTTGAAAAAGGGCTTGAGCAGGTCGTCAGTCAGGGCAAGTCTGATCTGTTTTCGGCCCTCTGGGGAGTAGAAGTCATTGGGGTCGTAGGCGGGACTGCTCACCAGGGCGAGGATCTCGCCGGTCTTTACCGCCGAGACGATGATCGCCCCTGGCCGCCCTCCCAAAAGCTGATAGGCCTTCTGCTGGAGGCGGGCATCAATGGTGAGCTTGAGGCTGGTGCCACGCTTGGGACTTAGCACCTCATAGAGGCCGCGGAATCGGCCGTCACGGTCCACCATCAGCCTGACCTCGCCGGGGGTTCCCCTCAGCACCGCCTCAAAGCTCCGCTCTACCCCACCCTTGCCCACCTGGTCGCCGGGCTGATAGCCGAAGGCCCTAAGCTGCTCCAGTTCGGAGGCAGAAAGCTGGCCCACGTAGCCGACGAGGTGGGCGGAGGCGCCTCCCAAGGGGTAATAGCGACGAAAGCCAAAGCGGTCAATAAAAAGCTCGGGAAACTCATTTCGGTGGCGGGAGAACCAGGCGAGTTGGGCCTCGTTGAGGTCATCCACCAGGGTGACTGGCTGGAAGGGGTAGAGGATGCGCCGCTGCTCCTCCACCCTGAGGGTGAGGTCGGTGTAGGAGAGACCGGTCCGCTCTGCCACCACCGCCAGGACTTGGCTGAGGCGATTCCCATCGCCAGGTACGAAGAGTTTGAGGGAGAACTGGGGCAGGTTCTCGGCCAGGGGGACCCCGTTCCGGTCCACGATCTCTCCGCGGGGAGCGGGAATGGGAAGGGAGCGGATCTGATTTACCACTGACTGGCGCAGGTAGCGCTGATAGCGGGCAGTCTGGAGAAAGAGCAGGCGGGGGATAAAGACCAGCCCCACCAGCATAACCAGAGCAAGGCTCAGTGCACCCAGCCTGGCCTGCAGGCGGCGGGCAGGATCTGGTCGCACAGTACTAGATGAGACCTTCACCCAGCACCTCCCGCCGGGCCACCTCGGAGATCCCCACCCAGGTGGCAAGCACCAGTACGAAGAAGACCAACAGCCACCACCACTCAACGGAAGCAAAGCGTCCCAGGAAGCCCCCATAACCTAGAAGGGAGACCAGCACAAGCTCAGCCAGCAGGAAAGTGAGGGCAAGCAGGGTGAGGGCAGTGGCTGCTACCAGGGGATTGCGCCGCCGCTCCGGGGGGGCAAGGAGAAACCCCGCTCCCACTGCCACTACCAAAAGGACGGTGTGCTGGAGGAAGAAGCGGACCGTCAAGGCGTCCAGCACCAGTCCCAAGCCGAAGGCAGCCACCAGCGGTGAGAGGGCACGGGGATAGCAGCCGGCGGCAAGGGCCGCCACCGCCAGTGCGCTAGCCGGAAGTAGGGGAGCAGCCGGTGGGTAGATGAGGGGCAAGGTAAGGTCAAACAGCAAAGCGGGCAAGAGTAGCAGCAGCGCACTGACCAGTCCTCGCCGGGTCACCTCTCAACCACCACCAGAACAAAGCTGAGCAGATCAAGTTGGGCGGCGGGGGCCACCTCAACTCTCACCCGCTCAAGCTCGGGTTCCTTGATCACCTTGATCACCCGTCCGATGTAGAGCCCGCGAGGAATCTCGCCGCTTGCTCCACTGGTGTAGACCTTGTCGCCCACCTCAATGGCCGCTTCGGGAGATAGGTAGAGAAAGTCCAGCCGGCGGGAGCCGTTGCCCTGCACCACGCCAGCGGCGGTGTGGGCGCCGGTCACTGCGCCGGCGGCAAAGTCGGGGTCGGTTATCAGCCTGACCTCGGCACCGCGGGGACCCAGCGCCACCACCTCTCCCACCAGGGCACCATCCTCCGACAGCACCGCCTGTCCCACCCTGAGCCCCTGGGATGAGCCCCGGTCAATCCACAGGCGAGAGAAGAACTGGTCGGTATTGCGCCCCACCACCTCCGCCACCAGATAGTCAGTCTGGGGGCGGGGCTTGAGGCCGGCCATTCTGCGCAGACGCTGGTTTTCCTCCACCAGGGCGCGAAGATTGTCCAGCCGGGCGGTGAGTTCTCCGTTCTCCCGCCGAAGCTCGCGGTTTCTCCTGACCAGCATCCTGATGCCAAACAGGTAGCGCAGGGAGCTGGAGAGGCTTATGGTGTCCTCCACCGCATCGGCTGAGAAGGTGGCCGCACCGGCCAGTATGGTCTCGGTAGGTACCCGAGAGCTTCGCCACAGGGCATAAAACTTGAACAGATAGAGCAGGACAAGGAGAATCAGCGCCCAGCCTGCCAGGGGGCCCATCCGTCGGCGGGGGACCCGGGGAGGAGTACCCCATTCTGGTAGATTGACCACACCCATGATGAGACTAAGGACCCTCTACTGGACCCTCTGCCCGCTGGTCATTTTAGTTTGGCTCTCCCCTCCCGCCCTGTCTGAAGAGCTCACCGGCCCGGAGATGACCGTCTCCCGCCACCTGGAGCTGGTCAGGCAAAACCGCTTTGACGACGCCGAGTGGCAGCTCACCACCAGCCTCAGGGGGCTGATCGGGTCGCGAGAGGAGGTGAGAAGTGCCTACTTCTTTAGCGTGGACGAACTGGCCTCGGCAGAGGATCCCTCCATTGAGGAGGAGTGGCGGCGGGAAGAGGGCATCCACCGGACTGCCATGGTGAGGGTGGAGGCGGGGAAGAAGAAGCTCTACTTCTATCTGCTGGTTGAGGAGGGGGAGTGGAGGATAGATGCCATCCGCTCGGAGCGTTTCTCAACCCTCACCGACGCCCGGCGAGACCTGTATGTCAACACCCCCTGGGAGTGGGATGAGCCAGGGACCCGCTTCCTCAAGTCGCGGATGCAGTTTTATGAGCTTTGGAACCGGCTGGAGAAGTGGCTGGAGGAGCATGGCACCGTCCCCACCCTGGAGGAACTCTCAGCCACCGATGAAAAGGGGCGCCCCACCCACCCGCTGGTGAGCGACCTGGGCAGGAACCAGTGGATCAAGCGTCCCATCCGGGTTGAACCCGTAAGCGGCAACGGAACCATGGGCGACATCGGCTACCGGCCGTTTGACCCCGACGGCAACGGCGAGTATGAGCACTACCTGCTGGTCCTCTACGGGCCGGTGGACCTGGGCTGGAGGATGGTGGTCAAGGGAACCAACATCGCCCTGGCAGCCACCAACCTGGAGACCTACGGGGAGAAGGACTCCCTTGAGGTGCTGGTGAGGGAGGCGATCAAGGATACGGCAGTAGAGAGGCTTCTTGGGGAGCCGGGTTCATCACAAGACCAGCCGGAAGATACCGCCCCCCAAGGAGGAGGTGAGGAGGGATGAACCTGAGCAAGTTCAGCCAGTGGTTTGAGCGGATTGACTGGTTCCTGATCGGGGAGCGGGTGCTGTTTATTGCGGTGCTCATCGTGGTCACCTGGCTGATTGACCTGGTGCTCACCAGGGCCATAAACCACCTCTTTGAGAGCCTCTCCCAGCGGCTGGGGGAGAAGAAGATCAGCCCCAGGCTCAAAACCCTGGGGCAGCTTCTAAACGGGATTGAGACCTTTGGTCTTTGGGTGCTGGCGGCGCTTATCGCCCTAGACAGCATGAATGTAAACATCGCCCCAATACTTGCGGCGGCGGGGATCACCGGCCTTGCCCTGGGGTTTGGCGCCCAGCGGCTGATCCAGGACCTCATCTCGGGCTTCTTCATCCTGCTTGAGGATCAGTTTCGGGTGGGGGATGTGATCACCTGCGGGGGCAAGACGGGGACGGTTGAGGCGGTAAACATCCGCCTGACCAGGCTGAGGGACTTTGAGGGCAAGGTCCACTTCATCCCCCACAGCGAGTCGGGGATCATCACCAACCACACCCACGGCTTTGCCCATGCGGTGATTGAGTTTGGGGTGGACTACCGGGAGGACCTCAGCCGGGTCACCGAGGTGATCCGCATCGTGCTGGAGGACCTAAAAAACGACCCCGATCTGGGGCCAGACATCCTGGAGACGGAGTTCTTCGGGGTGAGTGCTCTGGCCGACTCGGCGGTGGTCTTCCTCATCCGCATCACCACCAAGGAGAAGCGCCAGTGGCAGATCAAGCGCGAGGCGCTGGCCAGGCTCAAGGTGGCCTGCGACGTGGCGGGAATAAACATCCCCTTCCCCCACCGCCAGATCATTACCGAGAAGCCCCCGGCGGCAGAGGGCGCCATTGACCGGGAGGAGTTCATGCGCCGCTACCGACGGGAGATTGACGAGATGCGCGATATCGCCAAGGAGGAGCTGATGCAGGTGGTGAAGGAGGGACCGGGTCAGGGCGACTAACCACCACTCTGCCTCAACCGGCCGCTGCGCTTTCGTCTGGCTTCCCTGAGGCGCTGTTCGGCCGCCTCGGCGTAGCGGGGATCCCGCTCAATGAGGATGAACTTCCGGTTCAGTTCAACGGCCGCCACCCCGGTGGTCCCCACCCCGGCCATGGGATCAAGTACCAGCGCCCCCTCCTGGCTGGTGGTGAGCAGGACCCGGCGGAGAAGCTCCAGGGGCTTCTGGGTAGGGTGGAGGCGGCGGCCTGCCTCATCTCGCAGGCGCTCCTTACCGCCGCAGGTGGGGATCTCCCACAGGTTGGATCCGGCCCTGCCCAGACCGAACTGCTTGGCAAAGTTTCGGTTGAAGTAGTAGCCCTCCGGGTTTTTCTCACTCCTGGGCTTGACCTTCCTCCCCAGGGAGGCCCAAAGCAGGGTCTCGGTGGCGTTGGTAAAGCGAACCCCGAGCCAGTTGGGCATCGGGTTGGTCTTTATCCAGATGACGTCGTTCAGGATCCAAAAGTCCAGGTCCTGGAGAAGGCGGCCGATGCGGTAGATGCTGTGGTAAGTCCCGATCACCCAGAGTGTGGCCTGGGGCTTCATTACCCGGCGAAGCTCCCCGAGCAGTCGCTCCATGAAGCGGTCGTAGCTGGCAAAGTCGTCAAACTGGTCCCAGGGGACAAAGACTCCCTCCACCCGAGATCGGTCGCCCCAGCGACGCAACTTATTACGGCGGCGGCGGGGCAAGCGGAGGGCATATGGTGGGTCAAGAAAGACCAGGTCGGCGATCC
Source organism: bacterium (assembly GCA_026981635.1). Lineage (GTDB taxonomy): Bacteria > 4484-113 > 4484-113 > JALSIF01 > JALSIF01 > JALSIF01. The sequence goes on from JALSIF010000157.1 coordinate 15,217, forward strand.
CCTCGGGAAGAAGAGGAAGCACCTCCAGGGCATCGCCCAAGATGAGGCGGTTGGTCACGTAGCGGGGGCTGTAGGGCCTGGTGCGGCGTGGGTTTAGGCGAAGCATCCCTCACCCTCCGAGCTGGCCTGCTCCCCCGACCGCTCCCACCGGACGGGGAATTCCCACAAACTGCAGGAAGATCTCCTCCAGCTTTGGTTCCAGCTGGGCCAGGCGCTCAAACTCAACCCTTAGCTCGGCCATGGCCCGCATCAGGTCATAGAAACCGGCCAGATCGGGCAGCTCAAACCTCACCCTCACCCTGCCCCCACTCCGCTCAAGTTGTCGGTGGGGGAACTGGCCCAGTACCTGCCCGGCCCGCTCCCACTCGCCAGCCGGCAGGATGAGCTCCAGATCGCTGCGCTGAAAGAGCCGCTTCAGTTCATCCACCCGCTCCTCCGCTACCACCCGGCCGTGGTTGATGATCACTACCCGGTCGGCCACCGCCTCGGCCACATCCATCTGGTGGGTGGTGATGAGGATGGTCTTGCCCTCCTGCTCGGCAAGCTGGCGGAGTCTTGCCCGGATGGCCAAGGCGCTGGAGATGTCCAGCCCCAGGGTGGGCTCATCAAGCATGAGCAGGGGAGGGTCGTTTACCAGTGCCACCGCCAGGGCAACCTTCTGCTGCATCCCCCGCGAGAGGGTGGAGACGGGGCGGTGGGCATGCCCGGCAAGGTCAAAGTCAGAAAGCAGCTCCATTCCCCGGCTTTGGGCCTGGCTTCGGCTAAGGCCCCGAAGCACCCCGAAGTAGATCAGGTTTTCAAGAGCGGTGAGGCGCCAGTAGAGGTTGCGCACTCCCTCCAGAAGCACCCCCATGGCCACCCCGAGGGGCTCAATCCTGACCTCTCCCTGGTCGGGCAGCACCAGACCCAGGATCACCTTGATGGTGGTGGTCTTGCCGGCTCCATTGGGGCCCAGAAAGGCGGTAACCTGGAAGGGAGGAACGGTAAAGCTAACCCCATCCAGGGCAACCGTCTCCCGCCTGCGGAAGGGAGCCAGGGTACGGAAGGTCTTTCTGAGCCCCCTTACCTCAATCCATGCCCCTGACCGCTCCACTCCTCCCGCCTAGCCCTCCTCTTGACTTGGTCCCTGTAGCCCTGGCGTGGGGGCGTAGATGGCGGTGGAGCTGGCCACTACCCTGCCCTCACGGTCCAACACCTCCCCTCGGGTGAAGAGCAGGCGGCTTCCCTTGCGCACCACCTCACCCCAGGCGGAAAGGGGAAGGGAAGACCGATCGGCAGGGTTGAGGAACTTGAGCTCCATCTCGGCGGTGGTGGCGTGGAGATCGCCGAAACCCAGCTCAGCCAGTACTGCCAGCCCCATGGCTATGTCCAGCAGTCCCGCACTGGCGGCACCGTGGAGGAATCCGGCCGGGTTGGTGAGGTGGTCCAGCCGGCTCAGGGTAAGCCTGCACCTACCCGGGGAGAGCTGGTCAATCTCTGCTCCAAGCAAGCGGTCAAAGCCCGAGCGGCTGAGTACCTTCTCGGCGATTGCAATCAGCCCGGCACCCTCTGCCATGGTGGTAGAGCTTAGCGGGAAAGAAGCTAAGGGAAGGGCTACTCGGAGATGACGAAGGTGACAAAGACCTCAATTGCCTTCTCCCCCCGCAGGCGCTGGAGGGTGAGGGTAGGGCCGCTCTCCAGCATGTCGGGCTGGCCAGCCGGAGAGAGGGCGGAAAGGTAGGGGTAGAGCTGGCGGAGAACCCTGGTGGGGTACTTGAGGGTAAAGCGGCGGGGGATCTGGCGCCCGAAGACCACCACCGGGCTCTGGTGGGGACCGGTGAGGCTGGGCGCCGAAAGGTCGTAGCGCACGTAGGCATCATCAAACACGTTGGACTGCTCAAAGAAGGGACGGATCAGCTCAATTCCCATCTCTCCGTCCTGGGCCTGGTTGAAGAGGGCGGCCATAAACTGTTCGGGGGTCATCCCCTGAACCAGGAAGTAGTAGTGGCTGGCCCAGGCGGGAAGGCTTTGCTCCCGGTAGCGGAAGCTGGCCCAGTGGGAACGGCGCAGGCGACCCGCCACCTCGGCCTTGGTCTCTGCCTCCAGGCTGACCTGGGCGACGAACTGGTCATGGCCGGTGATGTACCGGTAGTAGCGGGCACCAAAGTAGGGCAGGACACCAAAGAGGAGAACCCCGCCCAGGAGAAAGAGCAGGTTGCTGAGCAGGGTGCGGACCTCACCCGTGGTCCTCAGTCCCTGACTCTCAATGCGCCTAAGCAGGCGGCGGCGAAACTGGTCCTCTTCGGTGAGTTCGGGAAAGTCCCCCAGCACCTCACCCAGTCTCACCGCCCGACGCTCGGCTTCTCTTCTTCCCTGATGCACCCGTACAAATATACCCAGGGGGAGGGAAATAGGTTCCCGGCGGGCTGTAAAAAGAGTTTTGGGCAGATGAAGAAAGAGGGAAAAGAGGGCTAGTCCAGAAACTCCAGCACGTTGGGGCCGATCATTTCCCTGACCAGCTCCCGTGCACGGCTAATGCGGCTTTTTACGGTACCGATAGAGATGCCCAGGATGTCGGCGATCTCCTGGTAGCTCATCTCCTGAAGCTCGCGCATGATGAGCACATCGCGGTAGATGGGCTTTAAGCTGTAGACCGCCTTGCGGATCTGTTCGGCGATCTGCTGGGGAACGATGGTCTCGGCCGGGTCGGCGTGGCGGGTGGCGGGCAGGCGCTCCAGAAGCTCCGGCCCGTCATCGTCGTTTGCTCGCTCCTGGATAAGCATCCTGCGCTGGAGGGACTGCTTACGCAGGTGGCTCCTGATGTAATTGAGGGTGACCTTATAGATCCAGCTTTCAAGCGACGCCTCGCGGCGAAAGGAGCCGATGAACTTGAAGATACGCAGGAAGACCTCCTGGGCGATGTCCTCCAGCTGGTCGGTGGGGCCAAGGTGCTGGTAGATGATGTTGAAGACGTAGCGCTGATAGCGGGCCACCAGCTCGTCAAAAGCCTGCCGGTCACCCTCCTGGCAACGGGCGATCAGATCCTGCTTGTCCTGCCCGGGGTAGTAGGTGGGTGACC